>JAENWZ010000053.1 GCA_016649795.1 Proteiniphilum sp.
AGGATACACTGGTCACCATCACAACCTTTAAAAACAAAATTACCCTGGAGAGCAGCCCGTTCCAGATCATACTTCCCCGGGTGATCAGTAAAAACAACGGATCATATGACCGTCTCCTCTCAAAATGGGTGATTGTCAAAAAGAGCGGTAACAATGAGTATATCGACTCCCATGCCAGGTATACCGACATCATTGAACCAAGGCAGTCCTTGACACCGGGTATATTGAAGAGCAAGAAAGGTTTGGGAGGCTTTTTCATGAACGGTTATTCGGGCGATTTAGACCAGCTGGGAATTACAAGCATCACCATCAATATCCCCATTACAGCACTGATCTACTCCTTTCCGGCAGCTAACACGATACCCCATACCTATGGGAATAAAAATTATTATTTTTCCCGTAATTATCTCAAAGGACTGGATCAGGCACTACAACTGGCAGCATCCAAAGATATCGTTGTAGCTGCCATCTTGCTGGTTCAGAAAGCAGCAGAATGTGCCGACCCGGAGATAGGGAGAATGCTGCAGCACCCGAATTATACACCGGAGGGAATCTATACCATGCCCAACCTTACAACGGAGGAAGGAATCAACTACTATGCGGCAGCACTCGATTTTCTTGCATCGCGTTACAACCGGACAGACGATGCATTCGGCAGAATACACAAATGGATCTTGCACAACGAAGTAGATGCAGGATTGACCTGGACAAATATGGGAAGAAAACCGATGCTGGTCTATCTCGACACTTACCTGAAGTCGATGCGGATCTGTTATAACATCACCCGGCAGTATGACGAGAACAGCGAAGTGATGGGTTCATTTACACACTCCTGGAGCGAACCGGTAGAACTGTATGCTTCGAAAGCGATGCTGAATGCCATGCAACAGTTCAGTTCAAGGGAAGGTGATTTTCAATGGGGAGTGGCTTATCATCCCTACCCTCAGGACCTGAATGAACCCAAGACATGGAACGATTCGAAAGCGACCTTTAGCATGAGCAGTGCGTTGGTAACATTCAAGAACCTGGAGGTAATAGACCACTGGGTCAGGCAAACAGAGAACAGCTACAGAGGTACCTTCAAAAGAACACTGTGGCTCTCAGAAAACGGCACTAACTCAAGGAGCTATGAGAACAAGGATCTGCTGGAACAGGCTGCGGGGTTTGCCTACGCCTGGAAAAAATTAACTGCGCTGGACGGGATTGATGCTATCCAGTGGCATAACTGGATTGACAATAGATCGGAGTTTGGTTTGAAAATAGGACTGAGAAAATTCCCGGATGATGCAGCCGACCCGGGAGGACGCAAACCGGTATGGTATGCATACCAGGCTGCAGGAACAGACCAGGAGGAGAAAATATTTGAACCCTACAAGTCTATTATAGGAATCACCAACTGGAGTGAAATTATGCATGCAGTCTCACCATAATCCATATTACAATGAAAAGAAAAACAATATTATTCTATCTTATCTTTAGTGTATCACTGCTCTCAGTTCTCTCATGCAGTGAACAAAAAAACAGAGTGGTCATTGAGGATACTTTCTATCCGCTGCCGGCCGGAGCCGTTCAACTCGATGGCTTTTTTGAGGAGTACATCCAAAATTCCATCCAACACTGGAACATGGGCGAACTACCCTATGATCAGTTTGCTGATTTCTTCAGAAACGGCAGGCCCCAGTTTGCATTGGGTGAAATGTGGGGGAAGGCGGTACGTTCAGGTTGCATGTTTTACCGTTACACCAATGACCCGCAACTCAAACAGATCATGGATGAAACCGTAAGCGATCTGCTGACAACACAACGCGAAAACGGGAGTATCAGCTGTGTAGAGATAGATAAACAGCCGGAAGAGAGCGAATTGTGGGAACGAAAATATGTGATGCTCGGGCTGGAGGAGTATTATGAGTGGGTCAACCCTGATCCGCGTGTGCTTGATGCATTGATAAAACAGGCTGACAACATCATCTCAATCATCGGACCTGCTCCCAAAACAGAGATAGTGGATGTGGGCTGGAGTGCTACCAACATTGGACATGAACCTTGTCATATTGAATCGAGCACTCTTCTGGAGCCCTTTATGAGGTTATACAAATGGACCGGAGAAAAGCGTTTTCTCGATTTTGCAACCTATATCATCGCATCGGGAGGTACCAAGCAACACAATGTTTTCGAGAATGCTTTGAACAATGTGAATCCCTGGGAAATGGCAGGACATTATCCCAAAGCCTATGAGATGATGTCTCTCTTTGAAGGATTGGTTGAGTATTACAGGGTGAAAGGAGATCCGCAACATAAAGAGATGTTATTGAATATGTTTAAGAACATCAGTACCAAGGAGATTACCATCATTGGGAATGGCGGATCGGATCAGCCTTATCACCCCTATGTATACGGAGAAGCATGGGGAAATACGGCACTGGAACAGACCAATCCCGACATCACACGCATGATGGAGACCTGTGTGGGAGTGACCTGGATAAAACTTTGCAGCCAGCTGCTGCGACTTACAGGCGACCCCTCCATTGCTGACTACATAGAGAAATATGCTTACAACGGACTGATAGGGGCAATGAAGCCCACAGGAGATGGATTCAGTTATGTGAACCTGCTCAACGGCTCCAAGGTTACTGATGAGGGATGGGGATGGAAATTCGACTCTCTGCAAGTGACATGCTGCAACCTGAACGGCCCGATGGGTTTGGCCTATATCCCCTACGTGGCGGTGATGAACGCAGAAAACGGTCCGGTGATCAATCTCTATAATCGGGATACAGCGGTATTTGAAACACCGAAGAGACGATCAGGAACAATTGATATCGATACCGATTTCCCGTTGACGGGCAATATTCAATTCAACCTGACCTTGGAAAAAGAGGAAGCGTTCACCATCCGTTTCAGAATTCCCGGATGGAGTGAAAAAACGGTGATGACGGTGAACGATGAAGAGGTGATGGTCACTCCCGGCACCTATGCCGAGATTAACCGTGAATGGAAACAGGGTGACAGGGTATCACTTTCGCTGGATATGAGATGCAGGATCATTGATGCTCCACAGGGCAGCAATCGTGCAGGCGACAACTTCCAGGCGGTGGCATATGGACCGGTCGTGCTGGCAAGAGACGAAAATCTGGAGAGCAATTACAACGACCCGGTCGTCTTACAGGCTGAAAACGGGTATATCAGGGCCAAACAGGAAGATCCTCAGGCTGACAACATCAATCTGCAATTCTCAGTACCCGTGGAAGAGGGTAAATATATCACGATGATAGACTACGCCTCAGTAGACAACTGGAACAATGGCAAGCATGTATGTACATGGCTCCCGATAAAACATTAAAACAGAATTACACCCATCAGCTTATGAGATATAACGGACTCTTTTACATTACGGCATCTTTATTTTTGTTTTTTTCATGCAATGATCAGGAGAAAAAGGAGGATGCTCCCTCAATAAAGCCCAAAGAGGTTTTCACGCTGAAAAACAGCGGATGGGATATTTACTCCGGTGACAGTTACCGTTACGGGCCAACGATGATTATCAACGACGATGGCTCCATCGATGCCTGGTTTGCCGCCGTTGGGGGAGCCTACGGTGCATGGCGGAATCTATTCGAGAAAACAGGGAACAACAGCCCCGTTGCCGTAACCACACACGGCTCTGTGGGACAGAAATTCAGTGCCGACGTTCCCTTTTGGGGAGTGAAGGTGGTGAGCCCCAACTGGAACGGACAACCCTGTGGCCTCACATTCAAACTGTTCCGATGGGATGACAGCAATATGGGATACGACGAAGTGGTGAAGCAAAATCCTGTCGCCACAGCCACATTCGTGAATTATGCAGATGGGGAAAAAATAGGCGTCACCAACGAAGATAAATTTCCTGCGGGAACCTATCTCTGGGAGCTCTCTGAAGCTCTTACCCAACATTCGGGGGTTTGGTTACGCGATGGGGCCGTCACCGGTGTTGTCAGTTACCAGGGCAGTATCCCGGTAGCAGGGAACAGAAACTGGGAAGCAATGTGGGCAGAAGAAAAAACCAGCGGTGAGATCTTTTGGGACCAGGCATCCTATCAGCACTCCTCCGACCATGGAAAAACATGGACAGAAGAAATCATGTCGCTTCTGCCCACAGAGTTTACTTCAGACCATTATTCTGTTTGCGACCCGGGAGCAGCATACTGGAATGGATACTATTATATCGGATATACCTCCACTGAGAATAGTGCCATGACGCAAAACAATGTCTATATTGCACGAAGCCAGAATCCGGAAGGACCCTGGGATAAATGGGAGGGAGACAAATGGGGAGATCACCCTCAACCGGGGATCCTCTATGATGGTGATCCAACGAAGTTCGGTGCCGGAGAGCCCTCTATTGTGGTAGTAGACGACACCATCTATTTCTATTATTCATGGAATGATACGGGAACCACAACACGGGTTGCCACAGCTCCGGCAGACGACCCTGACTGGCCCTCTAAACTGACCTACAGAGGAGTGGCAATAGATAAAAGTACTATTGCCGGCGCCGATCATGCCGATGTGAAATATCGTGAGGAGATCAATAAGTTCCAGGCAATACATACCGCCGACAGAATGAGTGAGAAGGGTTATCTCGTGATCTGGCAGTCTGATAACGGAATTGATTTTGAGAAAATCGGCGAAGTGAAGGATCATCTGATGCCGGGTATTCATAACTGCGGATGGAGCGGTGACGGCAGAGGTCATATCAAAAAAGGCGTTCCACAATTTCTCTCCTATGCTTACGGCGTGGGAAGCTGGGGTAAATGGAAAACCCGATGGGTGGAAATCGTTTGGTGAAAAAATTCAAATAAATCAAAATAATTATGTTACACACAGCACAAAAACAGCTGATAATCACCTCTCTCCTGCTCTTCATGGGGCAGATAGTTACAGCTCAGACTGCCGACAGCGATCAGTGGGCGGCAACTGATGCCCTGGAAAGGAAGGTAAGTGAATACCCCGAAGCAGGTGACAAGCGGAGTAAGTATATTGCAATGTTTTACTGGACCTGGCATCAGGGGAAGGATGATACCACAACCACCGTGAAGAACATCACGGAGATCGTGAGAAAAAATCCCGAAGCCATGAAAGATTACAATCATCCTGCCTGGGGAAAGGCCAAACCGGGATTCTTCTTTTGGGAACAACCCCTGCTGGGATATTACAAGACCACCGATCCGTGGGTGCTGAGGAAACATGCCGAGATGCTGGCGGATGCCAAGGTGGATGCAGTCTTCTTCGATTGTACCAACGGTAGTCTCACCTGGATTGAATCGTACGAGGCACTGATGAAAACCTGGGACCAGGCGCAGAAAGATGGGGTGAATGTCCCCAAGATCGCATTTATGCTGCCGTTTGGTTATTCTGCACACTCTCTCACCTCTCTGAGACAGTTGTACAAGGATGTTTACAAACCAGGGAGATATGAGAACCTTTGGTTTATTTGGAAAGGAAAACCGGGGATCATGGCTTATCCCGACAACCTGACAGATAGTGATGAAGACAGGGAGATCGCTCAGTTTTTCACCTTCAGACCCGGGCAGCCGGACTATGTAGATGGTCCCAAAAGAGACAATCAGTGGGGCTGGCTTGAAAACTATCCGCAACATGGCTACGTGAAGAACGATGCCGGAGGGTTCGAGCAGGTGACCGTGGGGGTTGCACAGAATGCAGCTCCCGAGACAAATGGTCATTGCAGCGCCTTCAATCTTCCGGGTTCCCAGGGAAGAGATTACTCAGTACGCAACGGGTTCGACCCGAGAGTAGACGGTTACCTCTACGGTTGGAACTTCCAGGAACAGTGGGATCGGGCCTTTGAGATCGATCCTGAACTGGTTTTTATTACCGGGTGGAATGAGTTTATTGCCGGTCAGTGGCTTCCCGAACATAGCTGGACAGGCGATCCCTTCTCTTTCGTAGACCAGTTTGACTGGAAAAGAAGCAGGGATATCGAGCCCAACAAAGGATGGGGTGATAAAGGTGATGTCTACTACCTGCAACTGGTGGATAATGTGAGAAAGTTCAAGGGGATGACTCCCCCCGAACCGGTATCCTCTCCCAAGACCATAAAGATCGGGAAATCGGATCAATGGAACGATGTAACACCAACCTACAACCATTACAAAGGCAACACGTTCCATCGTGACCATGTGGGTAGAAACAATACCTACTACATCAACACCACAGGACGCAACGATATCGTCAAAGCCAAAGTTGCCAGAGACAACCGATCCCTCTATTTCTACGTGGAGAGCGCTGAAAAACTTACTTCACGAAATGATCCAAACTGGATGCTGCTTTTTATCGATATAGACAGGGACAAATCCACCGGATGGAACGGTTATGACTATATCGTCAACCGTAAGAGTCCCACCTCCGGAAAAGTGATTGTGGAAAAAAACGTGGGTGACAGGTGGGAATGGATAGAGGTGGACAAATCATCCTATGTTCTCAAAAATAACAGGCTGGAGATAAAGATCGACAGAGAGACACTCGGTATGGAAGGGAAAACACTCAACTTTGAATTCAAGTGGAATGACAATATGCAGGAGAACGGGAACATCATGGATTTCTACGTGAACGGCGATACAGCTCCGGGGGGAAGGTTTAACTTCGTTTACAGTGAATAATCAATTGAATCACGATGAAAAATCAACCTTATACAATTATTCTGTTAGCCCTTGTCACCTTTTTGGCCGTCTGCTGTAACAGGGGAAGTATTGAATACCTGCGTTTCGATCTTCAAACAGGGAATCAACTGGCTATTGACTCACTGGATGCGTATCAATACCATATTACAACCCAAGGAGGCGATCCTTACATCCGGTTGCATGAACTCAACCAATCGTTGGCAGATGGGAAAACAGTGCTAACCTTTGAATATCGTGCAGCAAAAGGAATCAACTTCTTGGAGATTTTCTTCCTTACCAAGGAAACCGGTTCGTTTGGATCGAACGTCGCCGGTAGTCAAAAATGCCCGGGCTTGGCACCCACTGAAGAGATGACCCTCTATGCTGTTGACTTGGGGGAAGCCATCGCAAACGCAAACTGGAACCCGGAAAGAGATGTGTTACGGATCGATTTTGGTGACCAGCCTGACGCGGAAGTGGTCATACAGAATATGCATTTCCGTGAACGCAACAAGGGTGAAAATGCTGCTTTCGAGGAAAAAGAGGCGTTTAAAACACGGGACAAGCAACAAAACGACCAATTTGCCAACTATTTATCACACACATACCCATCCACCATTGAGCGTGTGGAAGTACTTGATTCAACAATCCTGATCAAAGGTAGTTTTGTATCGGAGGGTAGTACTGCAATGCTTTACGCAGTGAAACCATGGGAGGTAATTATTGAGCCGGAACAATTTAGAGGAGTGGAAATAGCTCAGTCACCCTTCGCCATGGAGGTGGAAAGATATGAAGAGATCGATGGATTCAACTACGACCATGCTCTCTCCAAATGGGTACTCACAAGTAAAGGGGATCTTCTCTCATCATCTCGTTACGCCGATTATATCAAACCACAGGAAAACATGCCGAAAGGGATCCTACATGGAAGAAAAGGTATTGGAGGATATCATATCAAAAGAGGATATAGCGCTGATCTCATTGACTTCCCGGTAACCAGCATCACGGTTAATGTAGGGATTTCCCGATTCATGTACCTTGATAAAAGAGAGCACACCATCGAGCACCAGTTTCATGGCAAGCGTTACTATTTCGATGCAGCCACTGTAGAGGGGTATGACCAGACGATGCTACAGGCACTGAAACACAACATCATCGTGGCGGCAATCATTCTTGTGAATCCGGCAAGTCAATCTGTCGACCCGAAGGTTGGCGAGTTGCTCCAGGATGATCACTTTGAGGGTGAGCATGCTTTTTTCACGATGCCAAATATGACATCGATTGAGAGCGTGCATTGCTATGCAGCCGCGCTGGACTTTTTGGCCAGTCGTTATAGCAGGGAAGACAATAAATTTGGGCGTATTCACCACTGGATCATCCACAATGAGGTGGATGCGGGGAACGTGTGGACCAATATGGGTCTGGATAGACCCCTACATGTTTTCCTTGATGCCTACCACAAATCGATGCGCCTTTGCTATAATATCGCCCGAAAATATGATGCTCACACTGAGGTGCTGGCTTCTTTCACCCATTCCTGGGCGGAACCGGTCCCTGTTGATGGGGATTACTCCACGCTTGATTTGCTGAAAGGAATACTCAACTATTCGACAGTGGAGGGTGACTTCCAATGGGGAGTTGCCTATCACCCCTATCCGGAAGACTTGAATGAGCCCAAGACATGGAATGACCAATCTGCTACCTTTACAATGAACACACCAATGGTCACCTTCAAGAACCTTGAAGTACTGGATAAGTGGATCAAACAACCGGAGAACTTCTACCTTGGCACACAAAAGAGAACGGTCTGGTTATCCGAAAACGGCACCAACTCACGTTCCTATTCAGAGCAGGATCTGGCAGAACAGGCAGCCGGTTTTGCTTATGCATGGAAAAAAATGAAACAGCTTGATGGTATCGACGCATTTCAATGGCATAACTGGATGGATGGACGCGGCGAATTCGGACTTCGCATCGGACTTCGCAAATACCCGGATGATGAAAATGATCCAGCTGGGAAAAAGCCGGTTTGGTATCTGTACCAAGCAGCCGACACTCCCTTGGAAGACAAAACATTCGATCCCTATAAAGCGATTATTGGGATCAATAATTGGTCTGAAGTATTGCATGAAGTAGAATAAATGTATCTTATTAAATCATTCAGAATTATTTTCTTTTTGTTTCAACAGACATCGTAAATGACATGAATATGAGTACCCGTTTGATCTATTTGCTCAACCTCATCCTTTTTTCTGCAACCGGTTTGCTTGCAAACAATCGGAATTTATTGCCGATTGTTCCCAAACCGCAGCAGGAAATAATTACAGGGCAAACCATTCCTTTCGATAACAACTGGGAGGTATATGTGGATCCAGAGGCAAAGATGGCCTCCTCTTATATATCATCAATCCTGAATGAGTGTGGGGTGCAAACTCGTTTTACCGACAAAAAAAGTAATGCCGACATAATTTTTGATATTGATAAAAAAATCTCAAAAAATCCGGAAGCATATCATTTATCGATTTCCAGAAACAGGAAGATCATGGCATCGGGAGCATCCCCAAACGGGTTGCTGTATGCTCTTCAAACGCTGCGGCAGATCATCACCAATCAGGAGAATGGAATCACTATTCCCTCTTGCCAGATCATTGACGAGCCTGCCTTCCCCTGGCGTGCATTTATGCTGGATGAGAGCCGGCACTTTCATGGGATGGAGACGGTAAAGAAGCTGTTGGATGAGATGAGCTACCTGAAAATGAACACATTTCACTGGCACCTGGTTGATGATCCGGGATGGAGAATAGAAATAAAAAAATATCCCAGGTTGACAACCGTCGGATCCAAACGCGATTTCTCACACCGCGAGTTAACCCTTGCACAGTTTAATGATCAATTTCCGGGGAGAAAGATGTATTATACCCAGGATGAGATCCGTGAAATTGTGCAATACGCCGGCGAAAGAGGTATTAAGGTCGTACCTGAAATTGAGGTACCCGGCCATGCATCTGCTTCCATCGCGGCATACCCCTGGCTCGGGGCAAGCAGCAAAGAGCAGGGTCGTGGTATCTGGGGTGACCTTTACAATGTCACCGATCCAAAAGTGGAGAGATTTATTCGCGATGTATTGGATGAAGTAATAACGCTATTCCCATCAAAAATCATACACATTGGTGGCGATGAAGCCAATTACACCCATTGGCAGAATAACCCGCAGATCGTGCAGTTCATGGAAGATCATGGTATCCCCACATTTGCGGACTTACAGGTATGGTCCATCAATCGTTTCTCAAAATACCTGGCATCAAAAGATGTGCGCATGATGGGATGGAATGAAATTACCGGTGATAACATCCGTGGTGAAGCACACCTTAAGGCAAGCCAATCGGAGAAACTGGCTGAGGGAACACTGGTTCACTTCTGGGATGGAGACATCAGCTTGATAAACAAAGCAATAGACGATGGATATGACGTTGTGAACTCAAACAGACATTACACCTATCTGGATTACCCCTATGATGTAACCCCACTGGATAAAGCCTATTCTTTTGATCCTGTTCCGGAGGGATTGGGAAAAGAAAATGAGGCGAAGATTGTGGGTTTGGGTTGTCAGATGTGGGGAGAGTATACACCCAACCTAACCCGTTTATACTATCAAACTTTCCCCCGTATTGCTACCTACGCGGAGAGCGGATGGACAAAAGCAGAAAACAAAAATTACGATGAGTTCTGTTTTCGTATGAAAAACACCGAACGCCGTTGGCGGAAATTGGGATATTTCAACCGGCAACCCTCATACTCGGTGCGGGATGACACCTTTACATTGTGGCAATTACCGTCACAAATCAATACCATTGGCAATTCGTACGTCATACAAACCGATGACGGCAAGGTGATTGTGATGGATGGTGGTGTAAAGGAAGAAGAAGAATATCTGAGGGGATTTATTGGTACC
>JAENWZ010000336.1 GCA_016649795.1 Proteiniphilum sp.
CCACATTATTATACTTTTTTTATAATGTAAGTACCTGAAATCTCATAACAATGGAATCAGGCAGGTATAATGGTAAATAGTTGGAAATATATCATCCCTTTAAGTAAACCATAATTTAGTTGAGATACATTGCGTTCTGTCATAAAAATTTGCCTTAAAACAATCTTCCTATTCGCTCAATTCCCTTCAGAAGCAGATCTACCTCCTCCTTTGTGTTATAGAAGGCGAAAGAGGCACGAACAGTACCCTCGACACCCAGCACATGCATCAGCGGTTCGGCACAGTGGTGTCCGGTGCGTACGGCAATACCCATCCTGTCGAGCAGCGTACCCATATCGTAGGGATGGATCCCATCGACAAGAAAGGAGATCACACTGCTTTTATTGGCTGCATTTCCGATTATACGCAGTCCGGGTACTGAAAGTAGTTTTTCAGTAGCAAACTCCAGCAACTTATGTTCATAGTGCGCAATCTCATCGATGCCGAGGGCAGAGATATAATCAAGTGCCGTAGCCAACGCAGCGGTTCCGATATAGTCGGGTGTCCCTGCCTCAAATTTATAAGGCAGCTTATTAAAGGTGGTCTTTTCGAACGAGACCGTCTCGATCATCTCTCCCCCGCCCTGGTATGGTGGTATGGCATTGAGCCATTTCTCCTTGCCGTACAGCACTCCCACACCGGTGGGACCGTAGATCTTGTGAGAAGAGAATACCAGAAAATCGCAATTGAGCTGTTGCACATCTACCCTGCAGTGCTGTACACTTTGGGCAGCATCTATCAGCACGGGAACATCATGGCGGTGGGCTATCTCAATGATTTCTTCTATAGGGTTGATGGTGCCCAGCACGTTGGAGATATGGGTGACAGCAATCAGTTTAGTGCGCGGGGAGATCAGTTTCTCCAGCTCTTCGAGCAGCAGCTCACCCTTCTCATTGATGGGAGCCACCCTGAGCTTCAGACCCTGTTTTTCGCCTTGCAACTGCCACGGAACAATGTTGGAGTGGTGCTCCATGGCGGTGATCAGAATCTCATCACCTTCGGAACAGAATCTGCTGCAGAAGGAGGATGCCACCATATTGACCGACTCCGTCGCACCGCGGGTGAATACTATCTCATTGGGGGAAGCTGCGTTGATAAACTGCTGCACCGTCTCGCGAGACGCTTCATGTTCCTCCGTAGCTGCCTGACTAAGGAAGTGCACACCCCGGTGTACATTGGCGTTCACCGTTGAGTACATCTCCGTGATCTTATCCATCACACAGCGCGGTTTTTGCGTTGTGGCGGCATTATCCAAATAGACCAAAGGATTCCCGTATACTTCTCGTGAAAGTATTGGGAAATCGGCCCGTATTCTGTCTATATCTAATTGCCTCAAAATAATCCTCTCATATCTTTATATCCCTCAACCACCTAATCATCAAATCAGCACATTAGCACATTAGCACATCAGTTCACTTGCATACATTGCAGTTCCCGCATCGCATCAGATCGCCGCGGAAACGTTTGTCTATAAGCATGGCCAATCGCTCCTGAAGGGTATCGATACGTACCATATCCACCACGTCGCGGGTAAAGGCCACCATCAGCAACAGCTTTGCCTCCTCCTTGTCGATTCCGCGTGCACGCATGTAGAAGAGCGCTTCCTCGTCGAGCTGGCCGGTGGTGAGACCGTGTGAACATTTTACATCGTCGGCGTAAATCTCAAGTTGCGGCTTGGCGAACATCTGCGCATCGGGTGAAGCACACAGGTTGCGGTTGGTCTGGTAAGCCAGGGTCTTTTGTGCATCCTTCTCCACGAGAATCTTACCGCAGAAAACGCCGGTAGCCTTGTCCTGCAGCACGTTCTTGAACAGCTCGTTGCTGTTACAATTTGGGACAGCATGATCGAGGAAAGCGAAGTTATCGATATGTTGCGTCTTGTCACAGATAGCCAGTCCTCCCACATGTGCCTCGGCATGCTCTCCATCCAAACGGAAGTGGTAGTTATTGCGGGTGTAACCGTTATGCAACGTGATGCCGCTGGTCACTACATGTGATTTTTCTTTCTGTATGCTGAAGAG
>JAENWZ010000290.1 GCA_016649795.1 Proteiniphilum sp.
CGTAATGTTGTCTGTTACGGTGAAAGTGCCGAATGCGCCTGATCCCTTGGCGTGCATGCGTCTCTCGGGTATCACCTCGCGATCGAAGTGAGCCAGTTTCTCCAAAAACCATACATCCTGCAGCATCATCGGTCCGCGTGGGCCGGCCGTCATCGAATCCTGATTGTTACCCACAGGAGCACCAGCTACGGTGGTCATTTTCTTCTTGTTTTCCTTGTCTTTTTGTTTTTTTAGTTCTTCTGCATTCATATGTTTAATTTTAAAGGTTTTTTACCTGGGGTGGAATTTTCCATTTATCTGTAATTTTATCGACTAATGTACAATTTTTTTTTAATTTTTACATATCTGAGGACCAAAATTTACTATTCATCTGTATGTTAACCGCATTCACCCCTATGCTTGTCTCATAAAAAGGTGTTTACAGACTGAAGCAGGGGTGAAAAAGTTTTCAACAACATTTGTTAATAACTTTTGGGTAAGAATGAACCACAAAATTCCCTTAGCTGTAAATATCTCCCTAACTTTACAATCTTTTAGAAAAAATAGTTTGTAATGGAAAAGCAGAAAAGAAAACCCTCCGTAAAGGTAGTGGAGAAAACAGTATTTGCACCCGACATCGGGAAATTGCCGCCTCAGGCGAGAGAGCTGGAGGAAGCTGTTTTGGGAGCACTTATGCTTGAGAAGGATGCTTATTCCATCGTAAGCGAAATCCTGAAGCCGGAGAGTTTCTATGATCCTATTCATCAGCTTGTTTATGGATCCATACAGGGGCTTGCCATGCAGCAAAAGCCGGTGGATGTGCTTACCGTTGTTGAGGAACTGAAGCGGAGAGGTGAACTGGAGACAGCCGGCGGAGCTGTTTATGTGGCTGAACTGTCTGAGAAGGTTGCATCAGCAGCGCATATTGAGTACCATGCCCGCATCATTGCCCAGAAATATCTGGCGAGAGAACTGATATCGTTCTCTTCTGAGGTGTCTCAGCAGGCATTCGATGAGACGGTGGATGTGGATGATTTGATGCAGGAGACGGAGGGGCGACTCTTTGAGATCTCACAGCGTAACGTCAAGAAAGATGTTATTCAGATCAATCCTGTCATCAAGGAGGCGATGCACAATATTCAGCTGGCTGCGAACCGGAAGGATGGTATGAGTGGTCTCCCCACGGGCTTTAAGGAGATCGATAAATTGACTTCCGGGTGGCAAAAGTCTGATCTTGTCATTATTGCTGCCCGTCCTGCGATGGGGAAAACAGCTTTTGTGTTGTCTATGGCAAAAAATATGGCGATCGACTATGAACAACCGGTAGGGGTGTTCTCCCTCGAGATGTCAAACGTGCAGCTGGTGAATCGTCTCATTGTGAATGTGTGTCAGATCAAAGGTGAAAGCATTAAAAGCGGTCGCCTAACGGATGATGAGTGGGAGCGGCTGGATAAAAACCATAAATTTCTCTACAACGCACCAATATATATAGATGACACCCCCAGTTTATCAGTGTTCGAACTGCGTACAAAAGCACGCCGGCTGGTGCGCGAGCATGGGGTGAAAATACTTATCATCGATTATCTTCAGCTGATGAACGCCAGTGGCATGAGCTTTGGCAGTCGCGAGCAGGAAGTGAGCATGATCTCCCGCTCTCTGAAAGGGTTGGCCAAAGAACTGAATATTCCCGTGATAGCATTGTCGCAGTTAAACCGTGGTGTGGAAAACCGACAAGGTAACGAGGGCAAACGACCGCAATTGGCCGACCTTCGTGAATCGGGAGCGATTGAACAGGATGCCGATATCGTATGCTTCATTCACCGTCCCGAATATTACCGTATTACAGAAGATGAAAAGGGGAATTCACTGGTGGGTATTGCCGAGATTATCGTAGCCAAACATCGTAACGGACCTACCGGCATCGCTAATATGCGTTTCGATAATGAGTACGCACGTTTCCAGAATCTCGATGATTATGCTGTAGGACAGAAGTATGTGGAACGACCCTCGAAGATGAACAGTAATCACAAAACGACAAATCATTCCGAAAATTCATCTCCCCCCTCATCAGATCTTATTTCACAAAACAGGGATCCTTTGCCTTTTTAAATAGATTGTTTCTTCAGGTAAATCACTCAATGCTATGGTGATAAGTGGATGAGAGTAGGTTGCCAATCATGAATTACCATAATTGTGTTTAAATTGTTTTAATTACTGTAAAACAATAAGTAACACACAGTATGAAAAGATACAATTCCAATTAATTTTCCTATTTTTGTGGGTTAAAAGTTGTATAAGTAACCTCGAAATAAAAATAGAGATAAAGATGTGTAACCCCATTCGGTTGAGCAAATTATTTGCTGTTGTACTTTTGTTGAGCATAGGTTTCAGTTCCATGCAGGCACAGAATCTGCCATACGAAACCGTTACAGTGAACGGACAAACCTTCTATAAGTACAGTGTGAAATCAGGAGAAGGATTGTATGCTGTTTCAAAAACATTCTCTGTCTCTGTTGCGGAGATATTGCGTCATAACCCCGGATCAAATAGTGGTTTGAGAAACGGACAGGAACTGCTTATTCCTGTTACAAAGGATAATGCCGAAAGAAATGCTTCTGTCGCTCCGGCCAGATCAACTGCCCAGACAGTCCCGGTTGACCAGAACAACACCTTCAAACATACAGTGGTGAAAGGTGAAACGGTCTACAG
>JAENWZ010000136.1 GCA_016649795.1 Proteiniphilum sp.
ACCACATCGGAGATATCGGTTCTCAACCGCCTAATCTTCGGGGAGATATACGGCACCTCTTTTGCCGGCATTACGGAAGACAAATTTAGTAATTTATCCGGTTTACAAGCCCGTAAGCTGGAAGATATTCTATCCAGATTGAAAATGGGTGAACCTCACCAGTATGTGTTCGGGAAGAGTGAATTTTATGGAATTGAGTTTAGGCTAACCCCCGATGTGCTTATCCCCCGTCCTGAGACAGAGGAGCTTGTTGAGTGGATACTATCTGAAAACAGTTCAGCGGACAGTTTGATTTTAGATATAGGAACGGGTAGCGGATGTATCGCAGTTGCATTGGCGAAAAAACTGCCCAATGCCGTTATTGATGCGTGGGATCTGTCGGAGAGAGCAATTAGAGTAGCTGCTGATAACGCTTTCAGAAACGGAGTAGAGGTTCACTTTACCAGACGGGATATTTTGCAGCCATTCAGGAGGGAGGCCTCTTATGATGTGATTGTGAGTAATCCGCCCTATGTCATGGAATCGGAAAAAGGAACCATGGAGAGGAACGTACTCAGTTTTGAACCGCATGAAGCACTCTTTGTGCCGGATGATAATCCGCTTCTATTCTACGAGCGGATTGCCGGGTTGGCGATTGAGATGCTTAATAAGCGGGGTAGATTGTATTTCGAGATCAACAGAAGTAAGGGGGAGATCATTTGTGAGATGCTTCAGGAAAGAGGCTTTGCTGAAGTAGAGCTAAGAAAAGATATCTCCGGAAATGCAAGGATGATTAGGGCTTTAAAACCTGATGATCATGGATAAGCCGGGTAAAATGATCAGTGAAGATCAGGCTTTCTCGCGGATGGCTCGCATCTGCTCACAAAAAGAGTACTGCTCTTACGATATGAGAAGGAAGCTCAAGAGAATGAATTTTCCGGATCAGACAGTAGAAAAAATTATTGGGAGACTGAAAAAGGAGAAATTCATTGATGAGGATCGATTTGCCAGAAGCTTTATTCATGATAAACTCCGCTTCAACAAGTGGGGAAAAAGGAAGATTGAGATCTCTCTGCGTCAAAAACAGCTGCCGGCAGATCTGATTGCCGATGCTTTTTCTCAATTCTCTGATGCTTCCCTCAGTGAATCACTGTTACCGTTACTGGAGAAGAAAAGAAGGACGATTAAAGGGCGATCGGAATACGAAAAGAACGGTAAATTAATTAAGTATGGCCTGGGCAGGGGATTCTCCATAAAAGAGATTTTAGCCTGCATGAAAATAATGGACCTTGACGAACTCCCCGATGAGACGTAATGATCTGTTGAATGAATTCTCATACCTCTTTTTTCCGCACGTCTGCGTTGTGTGCGGAGAGGAGTTACTCCAAACCGAAGAGAGCGTATGTCTGAGATGTTTGTATAAACTGCCAAGGACCAATAACTTCAGAGAAGAAGAGAATGCGGCTGAAAAACTGATGGCCGGTAGAATACCTTTCGAAAGGATAGCTTCTTTTTGTGTTTACGCGAAGGGAGGAATACTACCCCCTCTGATTCATCATCTTAAATATTATCATAAACCCGAAATCGGTCTCCTCCTGGGGCGGGTCTATGGAGAGGATCTGACGGGGAGTGATTTCCTGAAGCCGGTTGATATGATTGTTCCCGTACCATTGCATCCGAAGAAAGAGAAAAATCGCGGGTACAATCAGGCAGTGATGATAGCGAAGGGATTATCGGATGCTACTTCTCTTCCATTCGCTGCGGGTAATCTCATTAGGGTGGTATACAATCCCACGCAAACGAAACGTACCAAAACACAACGCTGGGAGAATGTGAGGGATATTTTTAAAGTAAAAGATCCACAAGCTTATGCAGATAAACATCTCTTGCTGGTGGATGACGTGATCACCACCGGTTCAACACTGGAAGCTTGTGGTGTGGCATTACAGAAATGCAGCAATGTGAAAATAAGTATAGCCACTCTTGGTGAAGTTTTTTGATTACATTTTTTTATAAATAACCATATATTAATTTTGAAAAACCTATTTTTGTAATTAATATGCGAAAAAGTCAACAACAGATATGAACAAAGTAAAGAAGTTAACGGCTGAAAAACTACTCAAGATCAAAGCCATCAAGCTGCAACCATCCAATCCATTTACATGGGCATCCGGCTGGAAATCACCGATATATTGCGATAACCGCAAGCTAATGTCCTATCCTGCTACACGCAATTTCCTGAAAATTGAGTTTGCCCGCATCATCCTGGAGAAATATCCTCAGACCGATGCTATCGCAGGCGTTGCTACGGGAGCTATCGCCCCCGGCGTGCTGGTGGCCGATTTGCTGGGCTTGCCGTTTGTCTATATCCGTTCCACGCCAAAAGATCATGGTCTGGAGAACCTTATTGAAGGTGATCTGAAACCGAAACAGAAGGTGATTGTGATTGAAGATCTGGTCTCTACAGGTGGCAGCAGCCTGAAAGCCGTGGAGGCCATACGCCGCGATGGTTCGGATGTGCTGGGAATGCTGGCAGTTTTCACCTACGGATTACCCCACGCCATCACAAATATGCATGAAGCGAGGGTGGAGCTCACAACTCTCTGTGACTATGACGCTATTTTGGATGAAGCATTGCTGACGGATTATATCGAGGAATCGGAACTGAATACCTTGCAGGATTGGCGCAGAGATCCTGAAAGCTGGGGACAAACGCCTAAAAAAGCAAAGAAATGACCGAATTTGTCAGCGATGTAAAAACCATTCCGTATAACGATGCTGATGTTTACCGTGTTCTCTCCGATCCGCGAAATCTGGAATTGGTGAAAGAGCGTATACCTGAAGATAAGATCAGGGATTTCACGTTTGATGAGGAGAGTATCTCTTTTCTGGTCGATCCGATCGGAAAGGTACGGTTCCTTGTGGTGGAACGCGAGCCGAACAAACTGGTGAAATTGAAATCGGAGAAACTACCCTTCGATGTTTTTTTATGGATACAGCTGGTCTCTAAAGCTGAGAAAGATACAAGACTACGCATGACCCTCCAAGCCGATCTGAACCCATTTATCAAAGGGATGGTTGAAAAACCGATGAAAGAGGCAGTGGATAAAATATCGGATGTGCTGGCGCAATTGCGTTACGACCAGTTATAATCCGGCCGGCTTTACCGGTGTGTCATTCCCCTGACAGGGGCGGCACCTATTCGCTGATCACATTCAGTTGGGCCGTTTCACCTTCTTCCATCGTCAGAACAACAAATCCGTTCTCGTTCAATAATTCTTTTCCGTTCATCTGAACCGCTGCTGCATATGCCGGCACTTTCAGCCTGAAGGTGCCGGATCTCTTTGCTTTCAGGGTGAGAGCTACAATCCTCTTATTCTTCTATGCAGCATCCACCTCAGTACCTCCGCGCACACGCAGCCCTTTGAAGTCTCCCTCGGCCCAGTTGTCGGGCAGTGCAGGCAGCAGATGGATATATCCATCCTGACTCTGAATAAGCATCTCGGCAATACCTGCCGTCCCACCGAAGTTACCATCTATCTGGAATGGCGGATGGGCACAGAACAGGTTGGGATAGGTGCCGGCGCCGCTTTTCATCTTTATCTCGCTTCCTCCGGTAGGTTGAAGCAGGCTTTTCAGTAGTTTGTATGCTCTGTTACCGTCGTGCAGCCGCGCCCAGAAATTCACTTTCCAGGCACGTGACCAGCCGGTACCTTCATCACCACGACGATTGAGAGTATTGCGTGCGGCTTCTGCCAGCGCGGGTGTGGTGACAGGTGATATCTGGTTGGAAGGGTGCAGGCCATATAGGTGTGATACATGTCTGTGCCTTGGATCCAGCTCCTCGTAATCCTCCAGTCACTCCTGCAGGTAACCCTCTTCGCTGATCATACTGCTCAGGAAGAAACGGGCGGCACCGGTGAGCGTGGGATAGATCGATTCGAGGTATGCTTTGTCCTGTGTGAAGGAGTAACGCTCCCAAAGGTGTTCGCAGAGCCACGCTCCTCCCGTGTTGGTAGCACCCCAGGAGGCGTGCTCTCCCGGTGCGGTGAATCTCCACAGGTTGGTCATCATATGTGCGACCCATTCCTCTGCACCGTAAAAGGTGGCGGCTGTAGCCTCTCCCGACGGTACGAGCGACTGTGTAAAGTCGATCAATGGCTTGTGCAGCTCCGCCAGGTTGCACACCTCTGCAGGCCAGTAGTTCATCTGCAGGTTGATATTGAGGTGGTAATCGCCGTTCCAGGGTGTCTGCACCTGGTTCGCCCAGAGTCCCTGCAGGTTGAGCGGCATACTGTTTTCATTGGTGCCGCTGATCATCAGATAGCGGCCATATTGAAAGTAGAGGGCTGCGAAAGCGGGATCATCATTGGCTTGGAAAGAGGCTAAACGTTCGTTGGTGGGTGTAGCGTTGTCCTGCGCTCCCAGGTTCAGCTCTACCCGGTCGAACTTCTCCCTGTAGGCAGTGGTATGATCCTTTTTCAGTTGGCTGTATGAGCGCTCTTTTGCCTCAGCAAGCAGATGGTCTACCGTGGTGAGGTACTCCTTGTCAACCATATCGGTGGAGGTGGAGATAAGGATCACCACTTCATCCGCTTCAGAAACAGTCAGTGAGCTGTCGGATGCTGTGAGCCTCCCTCCACTGTTCACAATCGTCATCTTCGTGAGGAAGCGCACTCCTTTGTCTCCGTCGTGGCCGTCATTCAGCTGACCCTCCATCCATATACTGTTCTCTCTCACCGAGACGGCTGCCCGCTCAGAGCGGCTTAATGCCACCCCGAAAGAGACCGATTGTTTCTTGTCGGCTGATATCCTTACAGCCAGCAGGTCGTTGGCATGCGAGGTCAGGTATTCACGGGTGTAGGTTGTGTTACCCATGCTGAATTGCGTGGTGGGCACGGCTTCGTTCAGCGAGAGTGTCCGCTCATAATTACTGATGGTGTCACCCTGCGGATAGGTGTAGGTGATGTGCATATCGCCCAGCATCTGGAAGCTGCCGTAAGGGGCATCCTTCCCGTTGCCGAAGGCAGAGCCCTCACCACCGCAACGGAAGTGGTCGTACATCATCTTCTGCGCTTCGAGGTTCCTGCCGGTAAGCAGCAGCTCCCGGATCTCAGGCAGATAATTGATGGCTTCCGGATTGAGTGCTTCAGGGTCTTCGCTACCCGACCACATGGTGATATCGTTAAGTAGAATATGCTCAGTGTAGACAGCGCCATCGGGCATCATGCCTATGCGTCCGTTACCCAAAGGCAGGGTCTCTTCCCACGTGCTGGCAGGTGAGTGATAGCGTAAGGCCAGCTCCTGAACTGGCTGAAGTGCGTTGCAGGAGAGCAACGCTGTTGCCGCTAAGGCCAGAGAAATAATAGATCGTTTCATTCGCAAAATACTTAGGGTTTGCTTATTAATTCCCAATCAGGCACACAAATTCTATTGCGTCATGACTGGATAAATGTTTAGATATCTCACTTTTATCAGGTTCGACAGTAAAGAGATAAAATAAGACAGAGGAAAATTCCTCATGTGCCGGATCAGATTCATCACAAAAATGATAGCCCATATCCAACTGTTTGACGTCGAGGACAATATGGCGCGGATATCATTCAAACCATATCCACGCTTGCCCTGACCAAACTTTCCTTCAACCTGATTTCGTTCTGCCGTTTCTCGTCGCTCTTTACGTTTCTGGTATCTGCTCTTAATTTCTTTCACTGGTTTCCGTCCCAGTGGCTCCCCGGTGTACCGGATTTCTTTCTCTTTCAAAAACCGCCTGTTTTCCCGGGTGAGATAAATCTTATCCACCTGAACCAGCTCCGGGTATTTCCCTGTCAGCTCCCTGAAGCGTTCGACCTGTGCCTGAAGATCCTGACCCTCGTTGAAGGCATCCCAGTCAAAATGGTCCACCCTGGCATAGCCGTCCAACAGGCTGATGTTTATCTTGGCTCCAAACTCCGTTTTTGCCTTGGCTTTGCCACGGACTATGGGACGTACATGCGGCTGATGAATGCTCACGATGCGATCATCTACTTGATGAGTCCTCTTCTTGTACATTGTCTCCTGTTGTTCCAGCAGATGCTGGATAACAAAAAAATATTTCAGTTGCCGTCTGTCAAAAGGAATCGGTTCATCCATTATGGTGTCAAGCATCTCATTGATAATCCGTATATCTCGCTTCAGGTAGTTGATCTGCTTCCGT
>JAENWZ010000364.1 GCA_016649795.1 Proteiniphilum sp.
CAGCGGATTCCTGAACATCTGTTTAAACTCTTTTTCTATTAGAAATTTTAATGATTTCATATGTTTTTTTTAGTTGTAAGCGGTCAGCTTTTAGCAATAAGCGATCAGCTACCAACTTATTGAACTTTCGCATGTTCATAAAACATTGTCAGTCGAAGATTTAACTGTATACGTACCATACGGAACTTGAATAACTTATTAACGTTAAAGCCTTTTTTTAGTCTTCATAATCGTAACCCCCAACAGGAGCAGGGTCATTCCGGTTAATATGAGCATCTCTTTCCATACCATCATCATTCCCTCTCCCTGGATCATTACCTTCCTCACCGCATCAATAAACCATCGTGCTGGCACTATGGTCGAGAATACTTGCAGCACCCGGGGCATGCTCTCTATGGGGAAAATCATTCCTGAAAGCATCAGCACGGGAATCATTGCGGTGATAGCCGAGACGATGACTGCATTGACCTGTTTATTTACCATTGTTGAGATGGTCAGTCCGTACGACAAGGTGAGGGTAATGTAGATGATAGAGATCAATAAGAGCAGCAACAGGTTGCCGTTGATGGGGACATCCAGTACAAAATAACTAAGAAGAAGGATAATGATCAGGTCGATAATGGATATGATCATATAGGGTATGGTCTTGGCAAAAATCATGGTTCCCTGTTTCAGCGGCGATGCCAGGAGCACCTCCATGGTGCCGCGCTCCTTTTCGCGAATGATGGAAACAGAGGTCATAATGGTACAAATGATCATCAGCACCAGACCCATGATACCCGGCACAAACATATAGGACGATTTCATCAGCGGATTATAGATCATCCGGTTTTGGGTCTTAATTTGAAAAGGTATCTGCACAATATCCATTTGCTCCATTTGATAACCGGCAATGATAGCCGTGGCATAGGTTGCAGCAATGGATCCCCTGTTGGGATCGGAGCTGTTGGAGAGCAATTGTACAGCCGCATCTCCTGAGTGTGCCAGACTCTCCTGGAAGTTTTGCTGAAATACCACTGCCAGATCCAGTTTCCCTTTTCGCATCGATTCCTCCATCTCTTCCATGGAGTGCATGTTTCCCTGATAATTGAAGTAGGAGTTCTGCCGTATACGTTCCGTGATGCCGGTGGTGAATGCATCGGGGGTGGGGTCATAGAAAGCCACACGAAGGTCCTGCACTTCCATGTTGATGGCAAAACCAAACAGCAGGATCTCAACTACAGGCATCCCCAGTATCACAAGCAGCGTTCTGTTATCGCGGAAGATATGATAGAACTCTTTATGTACAAATGCAATAAATTGTTTCATTTTTTTGATCATTTTATAATCAACGTACAGCGTTGCGTTAAACGCGCCTGTCGCCGGCTAATCGCTCCGTTGTGCTTTGCGTGCCAGTTGCCGGAACAGTTCATCCATAGAATCGGCGTTGAAGCTGCGACGCAATTCGGCCGGTGTGTCCAGGGCATCAATGCGGCCATCCACCATGATTGAGACCCGGTTGCAATACTCCGCTTCGTCCATGTAGTGCGTGGTCACGAAGATAGTGATACCCTGGTCGGCCGCTTCATAGATCATCTCCCAAAACTGTCGCCGCATAGCCGGATCCACTCCACCCGTCGGTTCATCCAGAAAGACAATTTTAGGCTCATGAAAGATAGCCACCGAGAATGCCAGTTTCTGTTTCCATCCCAGGGGTAGATATTTCACCAGCGTGTTGCGCTCCTGTTGAAAATCCAATCGCTTCAACAGCTCATCGGTCTTTTCAGCAATCACCTTGCCGGTGAGCCCGTAGATACCACCGAACAGGCGGATATTCTCCCACA
>JAENWZ010000028.1 GCA_016649795.1 Proteiniphilum sp.
AATTTATGAAGCCCGTCCCGAGTTGACGGCCATTATTCATGCTCATCCGCCTGCTTTGGTGGCTTTCAGTATAGCGGGTATTGTGCCCGACACAAAAATTGTTCCCCAGGCCCACGATATTTGCGGAGATATCGGTTTTGCGCCATACGGTACACCGGGAAGCGAGGATCTGGGAGAGAAGATTGCTTTTGAATTCAGAGAGAGCCGTTATAAGGCGGTGATCATGGAGAATCACGGAGTGGTGCTGGGCGGAACTGATTTGATGGATGCCTATCAGCGTTTTGAAACACTGGAGTTCTGTTGCCGTACGATCATCAATGCAAAACGACTGGGTAATGTGAGTTACTTGTCAGATGACCAGGTGTCGCAATATGTGCATCACCTGCCGACTTATGTTTCTCATTTTATGGATATCGATCATCCCTCAGAAGAACGTGCAATTCGTACCGAGATGGTGAATATCATCCGGCGGGCTTGTAATCAGGGATTAATGATCTCAACCTACGGAACGGTCTCTGTGAGGTGGAATGAAAATGATTTTCTTATCACACCCAGTAATATTGCCCGTTGGGATATTGTTCCGAGCGATATTGTACAGATCAAAAACGGAATGGCTGAAGCGGGAAAGAGACCAAGCCGTTCTGTTGCTCTGCATCAGCGTATCTATCAGCTTAATCCGCATATCAACTCCATCATATGTACACAACCGGTTAATCTGATGGCTCATGCTGTGAGCGGATCCAAATTTGATGTTCGCACCATACCGGAAAGCTGGATCTTCCTGCAGGATGTGCCATCCATACCTTTTGGCCTGATATACAATGATATAGATAGTGTGGCGAAGATGTTCAATAAGAACAGAGTGATTATGGTAGAGAACGACAGTGTATTCATCACTGGCGATAAGCTGCTGAACACGTTTGATTATCTTGAGGTGGCTGAGTTCTCGGCAAACTCACTGGTGATGGCTGCCACTATCGGACCACTGCAGCCTGTTGGAGATGAGGAGATCGATGAGCTGAGGATTACATTCAATGTGAAGTGAGAGCCTTTTCCGGTTGAAGGAATGGTTTTAAAAATAATAAGTAGTTATTCCAGAATTGACTTGCATCTCTGAATGTTCAATGTTTGGATTGATAGTTTAGTTGCTAAACTATTGAAAAAAACATTCATGTTAACGGGTGGTTCAGCATGGTTAGATGCAGGAAATACAATTGAATTTGTATCTTCAACCATCGGTATGTATGCTTTGAACAACTCAAACGATGCCATTGCAGCTTTCAACTCCGGAACTCCGGTCAATTCAATAGATCCTATCCAGGGTGAAGGTGTATTTATATTCAAAGCAATTACAGGAACAGCACCCGAAGATATCTATTACGGAATGATTATGGTCAAAGATGTTAGCCCCAATGTTTCTGTTTCATTCGAGTACAGAATTGGTAACATGTATGCCCATCTTCAGATTATCAAGTAAACGAGATTTATTTGCTAAATCAGGAATAAAGACATCATGATGATTGTCATGATGTCTTTATACTCCTTTTAAACTTTGACAAGTTTTACTGATATGATGTGATTTTCTGTTATGACCAACCATCAATCAGGTTAAGAACAGTTAAAATAGGCTAAAATGTTTGTATTCGCGTGAAATATAGTTTACTTTTAAAGTATTAATTATGAAATATTTTATATAGATTGAGTTAACCGGTTTAGCTGCATTTCCTGCACAACACTATATACTAATTTTTTGAAATTATTTTAATAATGAAGGGCTTTTTATCTATATTTCTAATCTAAGTAACCTCTATTTTCCTTTGATTCGTACGAGAATCAAAACGAAGATCATGAAAGAGATAACATTTTTAAATTTTTGTATTATGAGGACAAATTCTGTTTTTTCTTTGACACTCATCGTAATCTTGTGTTGCATACCAATCAATATGAGTGGAGAAAATTTGTTGAAACAAGCGACAATCAAAAAAGAGAAGAGTATAGAAAAAAAGGACACAATCCATGTTGTGGGCCACGCTCACATGGATATGAACTGGTTATGGACCTATTTTGAGACCATGAAAATGGCAAATGACAACTTGCGTCAAACGGTGGCATTTATGGATGAATTTCCTGATTTCACCATGTTACAAAGCCAGGCAGCGGTCTACCGATTTGTGGAAAAAATCGATCCACCTCTTTTTGAAAGAATAAAAGAGTATGTGGAACAAGGCCGATTAGAACCAATAGGAGGAATGTGGACGGAGGGAGATACAAATCTATCTTCGGGAGAAGCTCTTGTACGTTCTTTTTTATTCGGACAACGCTATTTTCAGCAACACTTCGGACGTACAGCAGAAGTGGGGTGGTTACCCGACAATTTCGGACACACCTCGCAGTTGCCTCAGATGTTGAAGCTATCGGGACTCAATTACTATTATTTTCATCGCTGTAAACCCTATAAAGGAACATTTTGGTGGAAAGGCCCGGATGGATCTACTGTGCTCTGCTATGCCAATGACACTTATAACGGGGATATCACATCAGAATTAAAGGAGGAGTTGAATAAATTTGATGCAAACAATCACCGTATTCTGCAGATTACAGGTGTTGGTGATCATGGAGGTGGTCCTACCAGAGCAAACATTGAAATGGTGCATGCACTGGATCAATTACCAAACTATCCGGCAGTAAAATTCACTACTGCAACCGATTTCTTTCAGAAAGCATCTGAAGAAATGAGCGGCCGTCCAACTCATCTCGGTGAGATGCAATTTATTTTTGAAGGTTGTTACACGACAGTATCAGAAATAAAATCAGGAAATCGCAACTGCGAAAATTCTTTATATGGCAGTGAGTTCTTCAATACCCTGCGTTGGATCAACGGGGATCATTATCCTCAAGCAGCGTTGAATGAGCTATGGGAGACTGTGTTATTCAATGAGTTTCATGATATCCTTCCCGGATCAGCCATTTATGAAGCTAATCGTGATGCGGTAGCCCGATATAGAGAAACCGAGAGGAAATCGAAAGAGCTTAAAAACAGCGCATTTTTAAAGATGGCAGATGAAGTGAAGTTCCAAAAAGAATTGGGACAGCCGGTAGTGGCGTATAATTTATTTCCTTTTGAAAGAAAAGCGATTGTTGAAGCAACAGTTTACTCACATGAGGAACCAGCTTCTGTAAAAGTAAATTCGTGGGGCGATAATTATTATGGTCGGAAGTTTATCCCGGTAGATAAATTAAACGAGGATCATAAAGGAAATGCAAATGTAAATTTTCTTGATCCTAATTATCAGTCATCCCTAAGCACAGAGAGTGAAAATGTAGCAACAGTACTGGTACGAGATGCTTCAGGGAAAGAATATCCGGCACAAATAGTATTTTCAAAATCAACACCTCCCGGCTTCACCACGAAAATTCAATTTATTGACGATAACTTTCCTGCAGGTGGTTATAAGACCTATTATGTTGATGTTACACAAAAGGGTAATAGTACAAATTCGCTTTCAAGCAATGACAATACCTTTGAAACAGATTTCTTCACGGTGAAATTTAACAAAAAGAGTGGAGGTATAACCAGCCTTTTTGATAAAAGGAGCAATTTTGAATATGTTAAGCAAGGTTCAGAACTCAACCAGTTAAGGATGTATATTGAAGACAGAAAAGGAGGAATGAAATCATGGACAATAAATAAAATAGTAGACCGTGAAGATGTTGAGAATATCGAAAGTGTTAAAGTGATTGAAAAAGGACCGGTACGTGCATGCATTGAGACCGTGAAAACATGGGGTAAATCTAGATTCATCGAAAGAACCTATATCTATAAATCTTACCCGAGGATTCAGTATGACATGGAAATTCATTGGCTTGAAACAGGTAACGACAGTATCGATTCACCGATGTTGCGTGCTTTGTTCCCGCTGAATTTTGAAACGCCCAGGTTCTACTCTAATGTACCTTTCAACGTGGTTGAACGTCCTGTTGATGGGAAGATTAACGGTAAGGATGCTCCACCCTGGTTGAAGTCACAGAGCAGAACCTATGGCGTCGACCCTGAACTGGAAGATGGACAAGAGGTGCCAGCTCAAAAATGGGTTGACGTTTCTGACGGAAAGACAGGTATTGCTTTGTTGAACAAGACCAAATACGGACATTCATATCACAACGGAGATCTTCGTATCACACTCATGCGTGCAGCAGGATCACCCGATATCTATCCCAACATAGGGAAATTTAATGTAAGCTATGCTTTATATCCTCATCAGGATGACTGGAAGAATGGTGTATGGAATGAAGGTGATGACTTTAACCTGCCAATAGAAGCACACGAGCCACCTTCATTGGCATTGGTAAAGAGTCACGCTACTCGTCCCGAATCAGAATCATTTCTTTCACTTGAGGGAGAAGGGGTTTACATGACTGGCTTAAAAAAAGCTGAGGAGAGGGATGAACTTGTTATTCGTATTGTAGAAGTAGAAGGAAATAATGAACAGGTTACTCTTCATTTACCAAAAAACATTCAGGCGGTGAGAAAATTGAATTTTATTGAGAATGATATGGCCGATGATTCTGATATACATATAAATGGATATAGCACAACATTCAGTATTAAACCTCACGAAATAGTAACTCTTGGCATAAAACTGAAATGAAGAGACAACTGACGCTTCAGAACAGTAGTTCTATTGTTACAATAAGCTTAGAAGGAGGTGCATATACCGATTTCCATCTAAAAGAGAATCCTCTGAACCCAATCAGCTGGGAGCAGGAGGAGACTTCACAACCATCATTCAGAGGTCATTTCCTTTGCTTCGACCGTTGGGGACCTCCCTCGGAAGGAGAACAGAAAAATGGTTTTAAGCACCACGGCGAAGTAAACGATCAGGTGTGGGAGCTTTTAAAAGAGCCTGAAAAAACGGGGAATTATATTGAATCACATATGAGATGCACACTCCCTATGGGAGGGTTGCAATTAACCAGGGAGATACATTTATCGGCAGATCAGCCGCTGATGAGAGTTACTGAAAAGATCAAGAATCTGAATAAATATGGAAGAATCTACAATATTGTTCAACACGTTACGCTAGCACCACCTTTTCTTGGCAGCACCACACTTTTCGACAACAACACCGAAAAGGGGTTTGAAGATAAGGAGGACGGTAGCATGAAGCAGGAAAGAGCTGTTCTGCGCTGGCCCGATGTCACCCATAAGGATCAGAAAATTAGTTTACGTCAATTCCAAAATGAATGGCCCCGGGTAAGCAGTTTTAAATTCAGGAATAAAGATAAACTGGGATGGACAACAGCATGCAACACTGACAACAATCTAATGCTGGGATATGTTTGGGAGACAAAGGACTATCCATGGGTTAATTATTGGCGTTCGATGCAGAATGGAACTCCTTTGGCATTTGGTATTGAGTTTGGCACAACCGGATTACATGAACCCTTTCCTGTTATTGCTAAGAAAGGTAAAATATTCGGACGTAATATCTACGATTTCATTGATGCCAGCGATGAAATAGATAAATCATTTATCGCTTTCCTGGCAACGATACCCTCAGATTATCAGGGTGTGGGGGAGATTATCAGGAATAATTCAGAATTAATAATAAAAGAAAACAATAGTGTTTCCAAGGATATAATTTATCAAATTAAATGAATCCACAGTTATGGGAACCTGTAAGTGATTCAGATGCTTTTTTGCTTGAACGATTTAATTGCTTGTCCTGTATTAAACCGAATAGCAGACTAATTGATAAACTTGTCAAAGATCTTATTGAGTTCGCATTCATTGCTGCGTGACTCTACCCTGATTTTTTAACGGATTATTGCTTATTCATTGTAAGAAAATTCTGTTTCTCCTCTATAGTATGCCTCTGAGGGGAGATGTCTTTTTATCTTTTCCCCGGAATACAGTAGTAGGTAAGATGAATTATATTCAGGCTTTCCCTTCACTTTTAATGATAGGGTGAATAGATCTCTCTTCATCGCAGGTATAACGATTGTTGCAGCAGGTCCCTCTATATTACGGGAACTATCAGCTGCAGGACAATCCCATGTCAACAACAGAATTTCCTTATCATCATACTGCATGACAACCTCCATTTTAGATTTTTCGAGGCTTCTATAAGAGTCGTTCAGCATGTAAAGATCGCATGAAAGCACTTCTCCTGCATTCCACTCAAATTTTGGAATCCGGGCACTTGCCAATACAGGACGACATGCATTGGCTACATGATGATATGCCGGTTTGATTTCGTTCGGCCAATTTATCAAACTATTGTTTGCGGCTGATGGCCAGGGTTCCTGATAACACCAGCTTAACGCCATACTGCAATAAGGCTTTTGACGACGTGCTTCCTCATATATAAATTTCAACCCTTCACACTGTAACAACTGGCTGTACGCAACCAGCTTTTCAACTGTTTTTATTTTGCCGAAATACTTCTCCAGTGTTGGCATATCCAGCCAGCTGTCTGCCTGCCATGCTCCCATAGCATGATGGCTCTCCCATGCCGTATTCAGCTTTGGAGGATAAAGTTCTTCATCCGGTATGAAGCTTTTCAGCACCTCAACATTGGCGGCCGCGGGAACCGCGAACTCTGTATATGCCGTGTTCTCGGCACGTGCCATCCATTGAAAAACATCCTCATCCCTATTTTTGTCGTAGAATAGATAATGTCCATGTCCAATGCCGTATAAAGGAGATGTGTATATAAATGGTGTGTGACGGTCCAACTCATAACAAAGCCTGTTCAGCAGACGTAATGCAAATGACTGGTCTGTCATTCCACTCCAACTGTTGAACAATTCATTTCCACCCGACCAGATGGCAAGACAAGGATGCTTCCTTATTCTGCCAATGATTGAACGTGCTTCCTGTTCCAGGACTTTAAGGTATTTATCATCATCGGTATAGTTGTTACAAGCCAATGGAAATTCCTGCCATACCATGATGCCTAGTTCGTCGCAAATGTCGTAAAAGACCTCCTTGTTGGTAATACCTCCACCCCATATGCGCAGTATGTTGAAGTTGGCTTCTTTAGCAAGTATTAGCTGTTTACGGTATAATTCGGGCGTGATCAAACCAACAAACAGTTCGGGATGTACCCAATTGGATCCTTTTGCAAATATTCTCCGGTTGTTGATTTCCAGGGATATGGGTGCAACAGAACGGGTCTTTGGGAAACTGGACTCTTCCCGAAGCTTCTCATTTACGATCAGTCGTACCTTGCGAAATCCTATCTTTCTGGTATGCTGTTCCACTATTCTTTCGTTTTTATCCAACAAGAAAACGTCACTGGTATATAACGATGGATCGCCGTATCCGTTAGGCCACCAAAGCTTGATTTCATGTAAAGAATGATGAATGCTGCTGTTATCCTCATTCAATTGTAGTTGTTTTTCAACAACGATTTTTCCCTCCGGATCTTTTAAAACCCACCTGATTCCTTTCCCTGCAATTTCATTTCCTTCAATCTCAAGGGATATATCTGCGTTTGTCAGGGCGGCATTCAGGATGTAATCTACATTCACATCGGATAAATGCGACTGATTGCGGACGATTAGTCCGGTCTCATCCCATATACCACGTGTGACCAGACGTGGGTGCCAGTCCCAGCCATAGCTGACTGCAGGCTTGGCACTTTCACGGGCATTTTGACGGTATGTCTCCTTGCCCTTTTCAAACATAACGCCAATAGTTGGAATGGGCATCACAACTATTTTCAGTTCGTTTTCTCTCTCCAGATAGTTCGTTAAATCCAGGTCAACATAGGTAAACATCCCTTCCTGTTCCCATATTTTCTGATTGTTCAGGTATATTTTAAACTGATAGTCGATCCCTTTCGAAAAAAAGAACAACCGCTCACCACTTTTTAAAGCTGGTTTCTTAAAATGGGTTTTATAGGTGAAATACCAGGACTCCATCCAGTCGAATTGATGAAAGTTGTCCCCGTACCACCAGGGCTGTGCATACTGCTCTCCCCTCATTACATCTAACTGTACAGCCCCGGGAACTTGTGCGGTGAACCATTTGTCAGGTTGACCCGTCTCTTCTTTGTGATAAGCTATTTGCCAATCCATACTTTGTAACTGAGAGGTTGCATTGATTGTATACATGCTTAAAATGATAAATATAATCAGACGGTTATTGTTTTTCACAGTCTCCTGTTTATTATGACCAAATATCTTTTATCGTCTCTTCCAGATTCATCCCGTGAGGGAAATCGGGTGTACGCGTATTGGCATGACATTTTCTTACAGGTTGCCCATCTCCTGTCACCATGATCCGGCATACAGGCATCTGTAAAAATCCGTTGGGATCATTCTCTCTTATCCAGTTATATGCATAACGCAACCATTTCTTTCGGTATGCTTCCTCTTGAAGACAGAACCATGTGATTTCATCATAACCCCACACTGAGCCTGAATCGATGGTTGCCTCTCCGGGAGTATCACTCACCCCGAAATTATCGAACTCCACAAGGTAAGGTATTGACTCGCATTCCCACCCGGAAGGTGTGATACCACCCTGGCTGCGGCCGAAGAAACTATCGAGATACCCAATTTCTAAAACCGACTGTTGTGGTTTTTCAGGGATCTCTTTGATCCGCAGTGGGAAAGAATGGAAGTCTAACAGACTTATACCATTTATGACCATTCCTCCCGATGGTGTGTGAGCATCAAGCAGTACCCATTTTCTACGGGCATGTTTTTTGGCATAACTGCGTATCTTGTCAAGCACTTCAATCCAACATTCAAAATTTTTGTCCTCTATACCAATCAAGGCCACTTGTCCTAAATGGAGTGCTTCGCAACCGATATTCATGTATGTGCCGGCTAAAAACATAAACCATAATTGCGTCTCTGTTCTGGTAATATCGGGAACACTCGTCTCTTTACCCCAAAAATCAATATATTTTCCGTCACGATTAAGCATCTCTTTATACCTGAAGTTACGTTGTTCTACAGGCAGGTCATATGCCATAAAAACCCATTCCGGTATACTTATGTTGTTCACCTCCGTGCTGATAGCTTCAAAAAGAGCTGCCTGAAAAACCACATCAGGATCATTAGCATGCACTTCGGTTACCAGTTTCTCGGCATTATCTAAAAAGTCAGGAATATTAAAGTCTCCTTCGTCGCCCCAACGATATATTGCACGACCTATAAACTTGGCACCAATATTTTGTATCAGTTTTACATCTCTTTCCTTGTCCGGATAGAAACCGTCGTTACAAAAAGGGTCTACGGTTAAGAATTCAGCCATTGTCACTGCTCTGTCAAGGTAGTTTTCAAGGTTCTCCCTGGTAATACCTGTTTCATCAAAATTGTAATTCGAGTTTTGATTATATCCATTGCATGCATAAAGAGCTATAGTCAGAATGCAGTAGTAGATTATATACATTTTTTTCATTTTTTCCGTTCTGTTTTGTTTGATGACTTTCCTCCATACCTGTTAACTTTATGTCTGCATGGATTATCCTTCTTTAATTCTGCCGTTTGCCGCATCCGGGTTCTGCTGAAGCCAGATACGATATAATTCAAAGAATGTAGGTGCGTCGAGTAATTCAATGTCAGGATTGATCTTCTCCAATTCATCCGTGACCTCTACATACCAATCGGGCGTTTTTAGAATATTCCGGAACCAGTGAAAGGGTATCGGGCGATCAGAGACCCTTTGAACAATACGTTGTGCAGCTTCTTTTGGATTTTGCTGAATATCTTCATCTGATCGTAAAACAGGCATATTACCATGCAACATTGTTAACGGCACTTTTTGAGGTACGATGCCATCCGGACTAAATGAAGCATAACAATCCAACCCTTCTTTAGAGAGACCAGGAGCAGTACCATCGATTACAAAACCGGTGATTGTTAGATCCCATCGGTTGTAATAGGGAATACAATGATTAGCCCACGCTTCCAATCCCGATTTGAATCCCGATATCTCTCTGGGCTCCTGTAACATCCCGGGCATCAGATACCCTGCACCGTTGTCAGCAGCAACGAAATAATCATTGGGGGTAGCAGTCTCACGAAAATAGTCTAAAGCCATCGGTACCCTGTTCTCCAATACCGGACTTATTGCCCACATCATCGGTACTTCTCCTCTGTTTTTGTTATCCCAGATAGTGGGTGTACGCTGTGCTACCCATGAAGAAGCATCATAATCACCTACATAGAAGATAATAAAATCTCTTCCCCTGAAATCCACCTTACCCTCATCATCGATATATCCCCTCTGTTTTAAATCTTCAATCGTTACCTTTTGTTGCGGATATTTGTCCTTCAAAGGAAAATGTGTCCAGAAAGAAGCATTGGCTAAAGCGCCATAACCAATAGCATCGGCGTCTTTAAACGCATTATATGCCCCGATAAGCCGGGAGAACTCCCATTCTGTGGCCACATCCCCATGTGTACCTCCGGCATGTTGTGTATATTTGAAAGCCCATGAAGGAAATCCTCCTATGTAGCACATCTTCTCTCCTTTATTGATCCTGTAGGCTTCGGTAAGAAATTTTTTCAGTGTAGCCAGGTCAGTTCCTAAAGTCTGATCAACGTCATCCGTAGCCGGCTCATCTCCCCAGGGGGAGAGGTCGAAGAAAAAGGCTTTTTTGCTGACGAAAAAGTCGTGATTGGTCAGTGTATGATGATTCACAACAGTTGCAGTAGGGTTAGTGCGCCATTTCTGATCAATGTAATAGGCTCCGAAATCTCCGGCACATTTATTGGTCTTCATATATTTCTCGATAAACCAGATATATGGATCGTTCTTTAAGGAGCCGGTTGATATCCTGTCGGTGCCCGGAATGGTATCTTTCCCTGTAAAGAGCGGTGAACCATCCTGATTGATCAGTCTCACCTTCACTTTCAACTCAGGTCCCGTGAGCACGATGCGCGAATAGAGACTCCCCGGCTCAGTATCATAACGAACGGCAATCAGGTCTTCAGCACCTGCAACTGCTGAGGCAACATTGCTGGTAGATGCAATGGAAGAATCGTACACAACAACACCATTGATGAAGTGTTTGTAAGCGTCAATTAATTCAACTATATCATGATAGACTATAGTATCTTTCTCATGGAGCCATTTTCCCTGCTGGCGGTATTTATTCCACCAGTATGTATCAATCTCAATTCCTGATTCAACGACATAGTTGATAAACAGGCGAGGTGCATCCCTGTTGACGATCCCTTGCAGGGTGGCCACCGTATGAATATCGTCCCACATACTTTCCACCTGTTGGGGGTCATTCAAATCATCACTCAGACTATATGTCAGATCGAACATCCCAATTACATCCGAATATTTCTCTTTGCATGAAAAGAGGGTGAGTAATATAAAGCTAAAGCAGACTGTTCTTTTTATTCGTAACATTTTTTTGTTTTATTAAAATAGATCGCATAGCTACGATAGAGGATGATAGACAAACGTTTATATTCCCTGCATATCTATAGCAGAGGGTGGAGGAGACTCAATACCCCACTTTTTATTCGGGCGGTCACCCATTTCCAGGACCAATGTGCCACCATTGACCAGATCATCGTGTGTAAACCAGGTGCGATTCAGCGCTTCTCCGTTCAGCGTGGCGGATTGAATATATTTGTTGCTCCACGAAGCGTTTTTTGCTTCGACGACAAATTGATTTCCGTTATCCAACTTTATAGTCGATTTTGTAAATAGAGGACTCCCAATGGTATAAACCGGAATACCCGGGGTTACAGGGTAAAAGCCCAGTTGAGAGAAGACAACAAAAGCGGTCATTCCACCACCATCTTCATCGCCGGGAATACCCATCAGGTCATTACGGAACCAACTCTCAAGCAACATCCGGATACGTTTCTGCGTCTTCCAGGGTTGACCTGCATAATTATAGAGGTAGGGTATGTGAAAGCTTGGTTCGTTGCCCATCACATACTGACCTACATTACCTGTAGCATCGGGATGTATCGCATAATATTTCCATTTGGAGAGCTTCAAATCTTCCACAAAGAGCTGATCGAGTTTCTGGATGAATGGTTGATTGCCACCGAACAAATCTATCAGATCCGGAATGTTATGGCGCACATTCCAAATATAAGTCCAGGCATTGTTCTCAGCATAGTATGCCCTTGCACCGATTCCACCGGAGAAAATGTAGTCGAATGGCTCTATAAATGCACCATTTTTATCTTTTGGGTGAAAGAAACCGGTTTTCTTATTGAACAAATTTCGATAATTAAATGCACGGTTCAGGAAAAAGTGGTAATCATCTTCTCTCTGTAAATATTTTGCCATTTGGGCGATGCACCAGTCATCATACGAGGCAGCTTGAGTGACAGCTACCGAATTTCTTTGTTCAAAATCACTAACTATAGACAATGATTCTTTTTCGTCGGGGTGGAGTCCGGGGAACCATCCATGTTCATGATAAAAATCGTCCAGTTCTGTCTTAGGGGCACGACGCCAGGGAATCATTGTCTCATTGAGAACAGTGTTTTTCATTCCCTCGAATGCTTTCTCCACATCAAATTGAATGCCTTTACTTAAAGCATCCGCAAACATCACTGCAGCATGGTTGCCATTCATGCAGTGAGCATCACCGAACACACATGGGAATGTGGGCATCCATTTCTCATCAGAATGCTCATACATCCTGATATAGGATGCCAGTTTTTCTTCTTCTGCCCTAGGATTAAGAATGATCTGTAACGGATGAAGTGCCAGGTAATTATCCCATATCCAATCATCTGTCCAGAAGGATACACCTTCATCATCGTGTACTCTGCCATCAAAACCGTTATAGTATTTACCATCCTCTGAAATATTGATCATTCTTTCGTGTGCCCGGTACAATGAAGTGTAAAAAACCGTTTTCTGATCTTCCGTAGCACCTTCAACTTCTATTTTACCCAATGTTTCGTTCCACTTTGCACGTGCTGCTTTTGCCAGGGCATCAATATCATATCCTGATAGTTCGTTTTCCATATTTTTCCGTGCTTGTTCCCGGCTGATATATGATATTCCATAGCGAATACGTACTTCATTTGTTTTTTCATCAAACCCGGCGTAAATGGCTTTTCGATCTTCCGTGTCCTTGCCTCCTGTCACTGTAGGCTCCTGTTCAAATTCAAGATAAAAGTAATGTTTGATTCCATGATAGATCTCATACCCCTGCATTGTACTTTCTTCTGCAATTAGTTCTCCGTTACCGGCAGTACGTAACATTACATATCTGGGACCCTCTTTTTCAAAAGTAAGCGTAAATATTGCCGAACGAGCAGCCGGCGCGAAACGTGTTAGAATGCCATGGTCATCTAAATAAACTGAATAGTGATAAGGGGTGGATACTTCATGATCGTAACGATAATTCAGATTCGGCGTTAATTCACTCACCTCTCCGCAATAAGGCATCAAATACAACAGGTCACCCTGACGATGTGAGGGCACGTTCAGTGGTAGTCCCTGCATCCGGTCGGTAACAAATTCAGTATGAGCCGGGATCATACGTAACATGCTATTAGGAAGATGTGTAACCGGAAATGTGGGTACCAAAAGGATACTAATATTTCCAATACGATTATTGACATAATCGATGGGTTCTTTTTTTTGTTCCTTCTCTATTGTTTGTTGGCAACCGGCAAGAACCAGTACCATCATCATTGTAAATAAAAATATTTTCTTCATATCCAATAATTATTTGGTGTATATTAAATTAACAGGTAGTTGGCAGATCATTTCAATAATATGGCGGTTCCCTTTTTTTGCCTCTTCAAAGAACAACTCATCCGATGGGAAAAAGTTGCCATTCTGGTCTTTTCCCCTGAAAGAGAT
>JAENWZ010000137.1 GCA_016649795.1 Proteiniphilum sp.
GCGGGAATGGTTCGAAAGAAAATTCAAACCGAGACGGAACAGTTTTTCCTGATAATCATTCTTACCACATTCGTCATGTTGTCTGTAATCAGCTCTAAACTTGCCGTTTACATGCTTCCTGCTTTTCCTTTCTTTATTTTTCTCTCGGCAACCTTGTTGAAAAAAATGAACGAATCGAATATTTGGCTGCGCCTCTCTCTGGCGATGCCGGCTGTTGTTCTTGCCACATCAATCCCTCTCATTATTTATCTGTCGAAAAGTGATGATACTTCATTCATTGGCATTCCGTTGGTGTATGTGGCGGCGACTGTTATCACACTTAGCAGCTTGTATGTTTTGTATTCACTGTTTTGGAAAAAACAGCTGCGTGAATCGATTCGGATAATGGCGTTTGGGATCTTGCTGACCCTTTTTATTGCGGGGATGGCAATCCCACAGCTAAATACTTATTTCGGATGGAGTAAATTGTGTGAAAAAGCATCCCAATTAGCAGAAGATAAACAGTGGTCTGATTATTATGTATACGATATCTCTCGTGCTGAAAGTATGGATGTTTTTTTGAAGCAAGATGTTCTATTTACAACGAAAGACGCAATTGTGAATAATTCGCTGGCCGGACAACTTCTTTTGTTGCCGGAGAAAACGATCTTTAACGATCCCGACATTCAGGCTGTAATCAGTGTCAGGGAGCATTATAGCGTAGGAAAGTATGTGATTGTAGTTTTTTAATGGAAGAAAATGAAAATATTGGTCACCGGTGCTGCCGGATTTATTGGTTTTCATGTTGTCAACAAACTGCTCATGCAGGGGTATGAAGTGGTTGGACTCGATAATATCAACAACTATTACGATGTACGCCTAAAATATGCCCGTCTTGCAGAAGCAGGAATCCGGCAAGAGCACATAAGAACAGGGGAATCGGTTCTGAGTGAAAAGTTCCCTTCTTATCGGTTTATTCAACTCGACTTAATAGATAGGGATGCTCTATTTTCACTTTTTCGCAACGAGGAATTTAATTACGTTGTCAACCTTGCCGCACAGGCAGGCGTAAGGTACTCACTTGAAAATCCGTTGACCTATATCAATTCCAATGTGGTGGGATTTACCCATTTACTTGAAGCATGCCGGCTGTCACCCGTTCAACACCTTGTCTATGCCAGCTCAAGCAGTGTCTATGGAGAAGATACACCTATTCCTTACGTAGAATCGGCCCGCACCGATCATCCGATAAGTCTGTACGCTGCAACCAAAAAATCGAACGAACTGCTGGCCTATGCCTATAGTAAATTGTACCATCTCCCGGCAACGGGCATCCGTTTTTTCACGGTGTATGGTCCCTGGGGACGTCCCGATATGGCGCCATGGCTCTTTATGAGGGCCATCTTGAAAAATGAACCTGTCAAGGTTTTCAACAACGGGAATATGCAGCGCGATTTTACCTATATAGACGACGTGGTGGAGGGGGTGCTGAAAATTATACCCTCAGCGCCGCAAGCTGAGATACCCTATATGCTTTACAATATGGGCTGCTCATCACCGGTACAATTGATGGATTTTATTGGCATCATAGAGAAAACATCCAAAAAAGAAGCAATCATGGAAATGAAAGGTATGCAGCCAGGAGATGTTATTTCAACATATGCTGATACGTCACTGCTCCGTGAGCATTTCGGGTACAAACCTTCCACATCGGTTGAAACAGGTATCAGGATATTTTATGAGTGGTTCAATAACTACACTGAGAAGAAAAATCATCATTGACGAAGCATTTGACGATAGCTGCCCTTCACCATAAGTAACAGCTGCTCGTTAAAAGAATGTAAACAGTTGCATTTATTGTCTGTACAATTCAATAATAATTGCTGTAACCACAATTGGCAATTTTCTGTCGTGAAAAAAGCGATTTTAGAAAATAATATCCTACTTTTGTCAGAGATTAATCTAATTCAGATACGATAATAATTTTTAAGATGGACAAAATCGACTGGTCAAATATCTCATTTGGCTATATGAAAACAGACTACAATGTTCGCTGTTACTACCGTGATGGGAAATGGAGTGCACCTGAGCTGGAGACTTCGGAATATCTGAACCTGCACATTGCTGCCACAAGCCTTCACTATGGACAGGAAGCCTTTGAAGGATTGAAAGCTTTCAGGGGTAAGGATGAGAAAATACGTATTTTCCGCATGAGGGATAACGCACAGCGTCTGCAGTCCTCCTGCCGTGGCATCATGATGGCCGAACTACCTGTGGAGTTGTTCGAAGAGATGGTATTGCTCGCCGTAAAGAAGAACGAACAGTTTGTCCCCCCTTACGAGAGCGGAGCAGCGCTCTATATACGCCCGCTGCTGATAGGCACCAGCGCACAGGTGGGTGTGAAGCCGGCAAATGAATATACTTTCCTGATATTTGTGACTCCGGTTGGTCCCTACTTCAAGGAGGGCTTCAAGCCTACCCCCATGGTGATCATGCGGGAGTATGACCGTGCGGCACCACTCGGCACCGGGACATACAAGGTGGGAGGAAACTACGCCGCCAGCCTGCAGTCGGGAGAGAAAGCACACGAAATGGGTTATTCCGCCGTGCTTTATCTCGATGCCAAAGAGAAAAAATATCTCGATGAGTGTGGTCCTGCCAACTTCTTCGGAATCAAAGACAATACATATATCACCCCCAAATCGACTTCTATCTTACCGTCCATCACAAACAAGAGCCTGATGCAACTGGCTGAAGAGATGGGGCTCAGGGTAGAACGCCGTCCTGTCGCCGAGGAGGAACTTGCCACCTTTGAGGAGGCCGGCGCCTGCGGTACTGCCGCTGTGATCAGTCCGATATTGCGGATCGATGATATAAGCGAGAACAGAACCTATCACTTCTCCAAAGATGGGAAAGCAGGACCCATTAGTGAGAAGCTGTACAATAAACTGCGCGCTATACAATATGGCGACGAGCCGGACAAGTATGGCTGGATAACCATTGTTGGTAATAGAAAAAGCGGCTAAGCCGCTTTTTCTATTCATTCAGTCATCACTCCACTCTTTATAAGGTTGTATGGAGAGAAAGGAGTTGTAATATCTCACGTTCCCTGTCACTTCCGCCCCTAGCCAGTCAGGTATCTCAAATGCTTCATCCTCGCTTTCCAGTTCCACTTCAGCAATCAGCAATCCTTCATTTTCACCGTAAAACTCATCCACTTCAAAAGTATGCTTACCTGCCTGAACAAGATAGCGCGTTTTATCAATCACGGCATCTTCACACAGCAGAAGCATCTCTTCTGCATCTGCCACAGGTATCTCATATTCCCACTCATGCCGCTTTAACATCCCTTCCACCTGTGCACTTTTAATGGTGATATAAGCTCTATCTCCCTTAGTACGCACACGAATAACACTGATACCTGAAATGGACAGGTAACCTTGCTTGATGACATAACTCCTGAAAGCGTGTGATTTGTAATCTCCGTTTACCAGAAATTTACGTTCAATTTCATATCCCATATGTGATTGGTTTAATTACTTATAACAAACGAAAAGAGAAAGAGTTGAGATTTCAAAATAGGATAAAATAAATAACTATGTTTTTAAATCTGCGTAATCACTACGAAAAAATAAAAACATAGTTAAGATTTTGATTGGATTAAATAAAAATCAATGCGCGTAATTCTATTCTTTATTCAATGAATCTGAAACAAAAATAATATATTCTTTTAAATTAATAAAATATTTTACCCTGCATCGCCTATTAATCGAGGAATTTTTCCACACAAAAAAATAATTTAACTTTCCATGAATTATTTATACCTTTAAATTCTCAAATCAAAAAAATCAAGTACAATGAAAAGGTTCATACAGACAACATTACTACTGACCGGATTTTTATTCCTGTCGCTGCAGTTGTTTTCACAACTCTCTCTACCTGCCATGTTCACTGATAACATGGTGCTTTAGCAAAAAACAGAGGCTCCGATATGGGGTAAAGCCCAACCCAACAGCACTGTGAAGATTGTACCCTCATGGAACAGGAAGGAGTACAGTGCACAGGCTGATGCCACAGGTAAATGGAAAACAACCATTGCAACCCCAACAGCCGGTGGTCCCTACCAGATCAAGGTTTCTGCGACTAACAGTATCACGCTCAACAATGTGATGATTGGTGAAGTGTGGATCTGCTCAGGTCAGTCGAACATGGAGATGCCATTGTCAGGATGGGGAAAAATAAACAATTATGAAAAAGAGATTGCTGCAGCTGATTATCCGATGATCCGGCTGCTGCAGGTTGAAAGAACGACAAGCACCTATCCTTTGGATGATGTGAACGTATCCTCAGGCGGCTGGCAGGAATGTTCTCCCGCCACCATCCCCAATTTCTCAGCTACAGCTTATTTTTTCGGCCGTGATCTATACCAAAGTATGGATATCCCCATCGGGCTGATTCATACATCCTGGGGTGGAACGCTTGCTGAAGCATGGACGAGAGTCGCTGATGATGATGCCCGAATTTCGGCAGAGAGCAGAGGAATTTGCTCAGCTGCCACTGGATAAGGAGCAGCAGAAAGTTTTTTTCCGGAAAAAATCTGAGGAGTGGAACGATGATGTGACCAGCAAAGACTTCGGCTTCCTGAATAACGAAGCAGTTGCAGCGAAAGCTTCTTTTCCCGACGACGACTGGATGAGTGTTTCCCTGCCCGGTCAATGGGAAAACAACGGCCTTCCGGAGTTTGACGGTTTCGCATGATTCAGAAAGAGGATTGATATCCCTGAAAACTGGGAGGGGAATGATCTGACACTCTCCCTGGGAGCTGTGGATGATAATGAAGTGACCTGGTTCAACGGTGAAATCATCGGCAGCACCGATGGTGCCGGCACACCGAGGAAGTATCTGATTCCTGCCGAAAAGGTGAAGAAAGGAAATGCCATCATTGCTATAAGGGTTTTAGATACAGGTGGTTTAGGCGGTTTTGCCGGCAAGGGGACAGATCTCTACATTGCACCTGTTGATAAAGAGACTTTGAGAGAGAATCTGACTGAGGGATGGAAATTCAAGACATCCGTTAACCTGAATGATGTGGGTCCACAGCCACAGAATAATTTAAACAGTCCCCACAACCCTTCCACCCTCTATAATGCGATGATCGCCCCAGTCGTACCTTACGCCATCAAAGGGGCCATCTGGTATCAGGGCGAGAGCAACGCCGGCAGGGCTTACCAGTACAGAACGCTCTTCCCGCTGATGATCAACGACTGGAGAACAAAGTGGGGATACGGGTTCCCGTTCTATTTCGTACAGCTGGCCAACTTTATGCAGCAAAAAGAGGAACCGGGAGAATCAAGCTGGGCCGAACTGCGTGAAGCACAGATGCAAACACTCCACCTGGAGAAGACAGGTATGGCAGTGATCATCGATATAGGCGACGCTGTCGATATCCATCCGAAAAACAAACAGGATGTGGGTAAACGACTGGCTCTGCTGGCCAGGGATCACACCTATGGTGAAAAGATAGTGGCGGAGGGACCGCGCTACGATTCCTACCAGATCGAGGATGGCTGCATCCGTATCTTTTTCAAACCTTCCCCAAGCCGACCGGCCATCAAAGGAGAGAGGGGGTTGAAAGGGTTCGCCGTTGCCGGTCCCGACAAAAAGTTCGTCTGGGCCGATGCCGTGATCGAGGATGGTCAGGTGGTGGTCAGCTCACCCGAAGTTCCCTTCCCTCTTGCCGTTCGCTATGCCTGGGCTGATAACCCTGTCTGCAACCTGACCAATGAGGCCGATCTACCTGCTTCACCGTTCAGAACGGACAATTGGGCGGGAGTAACGATTCATAACAAGTGAATAATATTCGATCGATGAAAAATAAAAATATTTTCTTCTGCATCTTATGCTTCCTCTCATTCTCATTATCGGCCCAACAGGTGACGATCACGGTAGAGACACAGAGCAGTGCCGTTGTACTGCAAACGGACAATCACAAACGCCTCAAAATCATCTACACGGGCAGAACCCTGAAAGAGAGCAGTGAATATACCGAAACGGGGAAGATGTTCCACCTACAGTCGCAGGGAGCTGCATCGAACAACAATGCATACGCCGTTGCCGGGATCGACAACAATTTCACGGAGCCGGCCATCGCCGTGGTGCATGTGGACGGTAATAACTCACTGGACC
>JAENWZ010000079.1 GCA_016649795.1 Proteiniphilum sp.
ATCGGAAATAATCTGAAGAGCAGCAAGATGGGTGCAAAAGGGATCATCAAGGTCTCCGATAAATATTTTCGTGAAGATGAAATAAACAGGATTGCACTGGTGGCACCCAATGTGAACCTCAACATCATCAAAAACTTCGATATTATTGAGAAGAAGAAAGTTATCCTTCCCGATGAGATCATAGAGATTGTCAAATGCAACAATCCTAAGTGCATTTCCAACAATGAACCGATGAAAACCCGCTTTCATGTGATCGACAAGGAGAGAGTAGAACTTCAATGTCACTATTGCGAACTCAAGATCAGGAAAGAGGAAGTGGTGCTGATATAAGATGGATGATTCGTCGATTTGATGATTTGACGATTTGATGATTTGACGATTCCTATTAATTACAGATAGTTGAATGTTAAAGCCCAAGCCGCTGAGCTGAAAGCTGAAAGCTGATAACTGATAACTGATTACTGATTACTGACTACTGACAACTGACTACTGACAACTGACTACTAAAAATATGAAACAAGACTGGAAGCCGGGAACAATGATCTATCCCCTGCCTGCTGCAATGATCAGCTGCGGAAGCACTCCCGAAGAACAAAATATATTCACTGTCAGCTGGATAGGAACGATCTGTTCTGATCCACCCATGTGTTATATCTCTGTCAGACCCGCACGACACTCTTATGAGATCATTAAACGAAACGGTGAGTTTGTCATCAACCTCACCACAGAGGATCTTGCACGTGCTACCGACTGGTGTGGCGTTCGTTCCGGCAAAGATCACAATAAGTTTCAGGAGATGAAGCTTACACCCGGCAAAGCAACCATCGTTAATGCCCCTATAATTGAGGAATCACCTATCTGCATCGAGTGCCGTGTGAAGGAGATCATCCCGCTTGGCTCCCACGATATGTTCATCTCTGAGGTGGTGAACGTGAAAGCCGAGGAGCAGTTTCTCCATCCCGAAACCGGCCGGTTCGATATGCAGAAAGCCAGGCTGCTGGCCTACTCTCACGGATACTATTACGGATTGGGAAAACAGATCGGTAAATTTGGCTGGACTGTACAGAAAAAGAAGAAAAAGAAAAAATAGCAATAGCTGTTGACAAACAGTTTCATTTAAATCAAGTTTTGAATTATGCCTGTTAATTTACCCGACAAATTACCTGCTGTTGAGATATTGAAAAAGGAGAATATCTTCGTGATGGATGATCTGCGTGCATCCACCCAGGATATACGCCCGCTGAGGTTACTTATATTGAACCTTATGCCGCTCAAGATAACGACTGAAACAGATCTTATAAGGCTGCTCTCCAACTCACCGTTACAGCTGGAGATTGAATTTCTTGGCCTTTCCTCTCATACACCCAGGAATACACCTATCGAACACCTGATGTCGTTCTACACCACCTTCCAGAAAATAGAGAACACCTGTTACGACGGCATGATCATTACGGGCGCACCTGTGGAGATATTACCCTTCAGGGAGGTGACTTATTGGGATGAGGTTACACGGATATTCGACTGGGCACGCACGCACGTCACCTCCACCTTCTATATCTGCTGGGGTGGCCAGGCTGCCCTGCATCATTTCTACGGAATCAACAAGTACCCATTGGAGAAAAAACTGTTCGGCGTATTCAGACATACGCTGAACGATCCCACCTTTCCCCTGTTCCGGGGATTCGACGATCAGTTCTACGCCCCTCACAGTCGCCATACAACCATCCATGCCGATGAGATAAGGCACCATCCGCAACTGAATATCCTCTCAGAGTCGGATGAGGCGGGGGTCTATATTGTCTCTTCAAGGGGTGGTAGAGAGTTTTATGTCACAGGTCACTCGGAGTACTCACCCCTCACCCTGCATAACGAATATAACCGTGACAGGGAGAAGGGAATGAACGATGTGGCTCTGCCACAAAATTACTACAGAAACGATGATCCGGCACAACCACCGCTGGTACAGTGGAGATCACACGCCAACCTGCTCTACATAAACTGGCTGAACTACTTTGTCTACCAGGCTACTCCATTCAACATAAAGGAGATAGCACTATTAGGAGACTTGTAAACAGGAACAAAAGAGCTTACAGGCTAGCGCATCTGTGCGAACTTCAGACAGACCGGTTTACTTAGTATTATATCCTGATCGGTATCGGTTAACAATCCCGTTTCGGCATCAATGGCGAACACCTGGATTTTATTGTCATCTCTGCTGGCGGCCAGCAGGAACTTACCGTTGGGTGTGATGACAAAATTGCGCGGATGTCTTCCTGTAGACTGATAACCCACCCTGGTCAGGGTACCTTCGTCAGGGTCAATCGAAAAGATGGCTACCCCGTCGGCTTGCAGCCTATTGGAGGCATAGAGGAAACGACCGTCAGGTGAGACATGGATATCGGCGCTGCCGCGGGCACCGACACTGTCGGCGGTGATCACCTGTTTCTGCACCAGTTCACCGAAATGATAATCATAGACGATCACCTCTCCCGACAGCTCTCCCAGCATGTAAAGATACCTGCCTCCGTCGGGATGAAAATCGAAATGACGGGGTCCGGTATCGGCAGGTGTGCTGAACGCTTTCAAACTGCTTTCCTGAATGGCGGGCTGTCCTTCAAAGGGTGTATCATTCACATTGAATCGATAAAGCTTGTCACTGCCTAGATCGGAGGCGAAGAGGAACTGGCCGTCGGGAGAATACATTACACTGTGCAGGTGAGGTTTCCCCTGCCTGATACTGTCAGCCCCCGACCCTTTGAATGAGATCACGGATGTAGCCGGCGTGAGGCTGCCGTCACTATTCACCTGAAACGATGAGATACTGCCGCCGCCGTAATTTGCGGTATGCACGCTCTTCCCTTTGCTGTCGATGGTGATATAACAGGGACCGCCTCCGTTTGTAAGCGCTGAATTGATATATGTAAGCGAACCAGACTCTTTATCGAACGAAAAAGCATGTGCTGCGCTGCCTCCCTCATCGTTCTCTCCCACAGCATAGATAAATTTCTCATCGGGACTGAGTGTAAGATAGCTCGGGTTCTTCACTTCAACCATGTTCACCGAATCGGAGAGGCCGGTTCCGGTGTTGAACCGGTAGAGATAGATACCTTTGCTGCCTTCATCGGAGGTGTATGTGCCAACCAGTAAAAACAGTTCATTCTTGTCACCCTTCACAGCAGTAACATCGTCCTGTGAAGAACCGTGATCATTTGATTTACCTGAGCGATTGCCCGTACAAGAAATGAACAGCGCAGTTACAAGCGTCACCATGGCAATTTTATAATACATAATGTAAGTTTTTACAGTTTTATTTATACGAAAATAGATCAATTTTCTGAAACGGAGCTCTTTTTTTCTGAAATTATCCTTTTCAGCTGACTATTAAAAAAAAATTAAACAGATTTTGCATTTAAAGTTGCGAATATGGAGCAGTCTGCGTACTTTTGCACCTTAAAAATAATCCTGTTCATTAAGCAATTTAATTTACTATGCTATCCAAAATATTATCCGTTACCGGTCGTCCCGGTTTGTACAAACTTATTTCTACCAGTAAAAATCTGAATATTGTTGAATCACTTGCCGACGGCAAACGTATCCCCGTTTATGCACAGGAAAAGGTTGTAGCATTGAGTGATGTCTCTATCTACACCAACGATGGAGATACCCCTTTAAGGGATGTCCTCAGGAAGATAAAGGAAAAAGAGAACGGCAACAAGGTGATGATAGGCACAAAAGCATCAGGAAATGAACTGTTTACCTATCTGAAAGAGGTCCTTCCCGATTACAGCAAAGAGAGTGTGTATGCATCCGACGTGAAGAAGCTGATCTCCTGGTATAACATACTTATGGAAAATAACATCGACCTTGATGAGGTTGAAACAACAGAAGAGACTCCTTCAGATGCAGCAGAGTCAGCAAGCGAAGAACAATAAAATAGTACTAAGAGGAAAGAACTCCCCTCTTCCTGTCAATAAAACCCTATCTTTGTATGTTTTTTAAACTACTGGTAAATTGAACGTAAAAGACTTAATCACACGTGCTGGTGCCGGAATTATCTATATATTGGTGATCCTGCTGGGTGTTCTGGGAGGACGGTTTTCTTTCCTTGCTGTTTTCGGCGCCATTCTTGGAGTTGCGTTGTTTGAGTTCTACCGTATGGTGGAAAAAGACACTTCACACGCCATCAGCAAGATTTTTAATATCATACTGGGCGGACTCATTTTCCTTTCTGTCTTCCTTTACTTGGAGAACATCAACAGCTATGCACTGCCGGTAATGATACTGGTATATATGCTCATATTAATAGCATCGGCTATTTTCATTCAGAGGAGTGATATTCTCCATGGCATCATCTATTCCGTTTTTGGGCAGCTCTACATCACCTTGCCACTGAGTATCCTGATGCTAATCTCCTACGTCTATCAATACAATCTGGGGGAAGAGGGGTATGACTGGGTTCTGATTTTGGCAATGTTCGTCTTTATCTGGGTAAATGATACAGCTGCTTACTTCATAGGCACACTCATAGGAAAAAACAAGCTGATAGAACATATCTCCCCGAAAAAATCGGTGGAAGGGTTTATTGCCGGTATTATCTTCACCCTGCTGGCCTCATTGATCTTCGCCAGGCTCTTCCCTGAATTCTCAACGCTCTTCTGGGTGGGTTTTGCTGCAGTTGTGGCTCTTTTCGGCACGCTGGGCGATCTGTTTGAATCGCTCATCAAGCGTACCTGTACAGTAAAAGATACAGGCCATCTGATCCCCGGACACGGGGGCATCCTCGACCGTATCGACAGTCTTCTTGTGGCTGTTCCGGCGGCTTATCTTTTCCTGATTCTTTTTCTTTCCTTCTGAATGTTTTCTTCCCGTTTCAACGAACAAAAATCAAACAATAAGCGTTTGAATGATATGAGATTGTAAAATATTTTATTTCCCCGATTGATTAAACATTTTTGCTCTCTCCCATTTTATTAAACAGGCAACAAAATGAAAAAGAAACTGATTGGAACGAATGCAGGCATCATCTGGAATATTTTGAATGACTATCAGAAGTGGAATATTTCTCAGCTGCAGGAAGCATCCGGTTTGACGGAACATGAAATTTACACCGCTATAGGCTGGTTGGCCAGAGAAAATAAGATCGAGATAGATATTTCGTCCGAAGGCAATGAAAATTATTATCTTGTCATCGAATATTACTTCTGATCTCTTTCTCACGCAGGCGCTGTTGCCATCTCCACGCTGAAGCCATCGTATCTTCAATGGTCTCCTTCGCTGTCCATCCCAACACGTTGTTCGCTTTGTCGGGTTGTGCCCAGATCTGCTCGATGTCTCCCTCCCTGCGCCCTGCAATCTGATAATGCAACAGCTCTCCGGAAATTTTCTCAAACAGATTGATCAGTTCCAGCACCGACAGTCCGGTACCAGTTCCTAAATTGAAGATCTCTACTTTTTCACCTGACTTATCCTCCAGCATCCGCTCAATGGCAATCACATGGGCTTTTGCCAGATCGACCACATTGATGAAATCACGAATACAAGAGCCGTCAGGTGTATTGTAATCGTCGCCAAAAACACTCAACTGCTGACGAATACCGATCCCGGTCTGGGTAATGTAAGGCACCAGATTTTGCGGTACACCCAGCGGTAGCTCTCCGATCTCGGCAGAAGGATGTGCTCCGATAGGATTAAAATAGCGAAGAATAATACTCTTGACCGGTGCTCCGGAATGGATGAAATCCTGAATAATCTCTTCGTTGATCTGTTTGGTGTTTCCATAAGGAGAGGTCGCCGATTTAATGGGTGCGTTCTCATCTATGGGGTTCATGTCGGGCTCACCGTAGACAGTGCATGAAGAGGAAAAGACGATTCCCTTCACATTATGTTCGGGCATCAGCTCCAGCAGATTGATCAGCGAGACAAGGTTATTACGGTAGTAAGTAAGCGGTTTCTGCACCGACTCACCCACAGCCTTGCTGGCGGCAAAATGAATGATTCCATCGAAGGAGTACTTCCTGAACAACGCCTTCATTGCATTGAAATCGGTACAATCGAGCTTATCAAAAACAGGCCTCTTACCGGTAATGCGTGTAATACCTTCAAGCACGTCGGCATTGGAATTGGAAAGGTTATCTATAATTACCACATCGTAACCTGCTTGTTGCAGCTCTACAACGGTGTGAGAACCAATGTATCCGGTTCCTCCCGTTACAAGAATTTTTTTTGCCATATATAAATAGATTAATTCAACTTTCGCATGTTCATAAAATTTGGGTAGATACAGCTAAAGATGAGACCTATAAATGTTTTGTGGGGACCCATTGACCTCGAGGAACGTAAAAAGAGCAGCTGTTTGAAGCGAAGCAAGTTCTGCTCTTTTAGTGAACGAGGACAAATATGGGTCACAAAACATTGTCAGTCGATAATTTAGCTGTATACATAGCATACGAAACTTAAATAGATTTATTTTCTTTGTTCAGACCTGTTTCACAAAAATACGAAATAAAATAGGAATAGTGGTATGAAACGAGGGCAAAAGAGTGTACTTTTGCAGAAAAAAAGAATGGATATTTCCAACCTACAGAAGGAAGCATCACTTAAAAAGCCCGTGTGGGAGAAGTGGTTCAGGAAGAATAAACAACGCCTGATGAAAATGGACAGTGAGGTACAGCAACTCCACAACGAAGCGGTTGCCGATACCGATTGTCTTGCGTGCGGCAACTGCTGCCGCTCTCTGGGGCCAATGATCTTAACCGGCGATATCGACCTGATGGCAAAGGCATTACGGGTGAAGACGGCAGCGATCATCGATCGCTATCTGCAATGTGATGAAGATGGTGACATGGTCTTTCGCTCTATGCCCTGTCCTTTTCTGGGAGATGACAACTACTGTTCCATTTATGAGAGCAGACCCAGGGCATGCCGCGAGTATCCGCACACCGACCGCAAGAAATTCTATCAGATCTACTCCCTCTCTCTGAAAAATGCGGAGACCTGCCCAATTGTGCACAAGGTGCTGGACAGATTAACAGCCGGAGAATAGGTCCCGGCTGTTGTTCCATTAATTAAATCTCTTTGAGCAGCTCCTTCACGGCACGTTTCAGTTGCAGGTCATCACCGCTGAGCAGCGACTCTGGAGTGTTATATACCTCTATATCGGGTTCAAGCTGATTGTTCTCCATCACATTGCCTTCCATATCCACCACCGTCACCTGTGGTATACCGAACACCAGCGACGGATCGATCTGTGTCTCCCACCATACGGCAGTCATCGTTCCGGGAACAGGTGCACCCACCAGCTTTCCTATGCCCAGCTCTTTGTAGACCCAGGGGAACCCGTGGGCGTTGGAGTAGTTGCTCTCTCCCATCACCACGATGGAGGGCTTGTTCCATTTATTGAACGGGTCACTGCCTATATATGCTCCCCGGGGTGTGAACTGCTGGTACTCTTTTCCGCTTAACAGTGTCGCCAGATCATCATGCAACCATCCACCACCATTGAATCGCGTATCAACCACCACCGCCTCCTTGTTGCGGTATTTGCCCAGGAGGTTCTGATACACCTCTCTGAAGCTGCTGCTGTTCATTCCGCGTATATGCAGATAACCAATGCGTCCGCCTGAGTATTTCTCCGTCAGCACCTCACGTTGTTCCACCCAGCGGTTGTAAAGCAGCTCACTTTCCTCACTGTATGAGATCGGTTTCACGATCTCCTCGAAGCGATCACCTTCACCGGGGGTATAGGCTGTGATCAACACATGCTTGCCTGCTTTGCCGTCGAGCAAATGCCAGTAGGGCTTGCCGGCTTCTATCAGCTCCCCGTCTATCTTCTCCACGATCACCCCCGGCTTCAATTTCGAGTCAGCTTTGATCAGCGGACTCCCCTTCATGATCTCTTTGATCCTGAGTCCGTCACCCTTGTGTGAATCATCCCAGAACACCCCGAGGGCAGCGGTTTTCCAGCTACTTCCCGGGGCACTGTAACGTGCCCCAGTATGGGAGGCGTTCAGTTCCCCCAGCATCTCAGACAACATCTCTGCAAAATCGAAATTGTTGCCTATATGCGGTAGAAACCGGCGGTATTCCTTTCCATACATCTCCCAGTCCACACCATGCAGATCAGCATCATAGAACTTATCTTTCACCTGCTTCCAGGCGTGATCGAAAATATACTCCCGCTCTTTGACACCCCGGTAATTGAAAGGTGCAGAGAAAGAGACGCCGGTAACTTTCCCATTCTCAATCTTCTTGATGCGCCCCTGTGAGACAAGATAGATGTTCTTCTCATCTTTATCGGCAATCAATAATCCCGAGCCTACATCCTTACTCAACAGCTTGGTTGTGTTCTCCAGAAAATCCTGCTCCCAGAGATCCACCCCTTTTTCAAAACTGGCAAGATAGTAGAGTTTAGAGCCATCTTTGTTGAGATAAGCATCTGACAGGCTGGAAGAGTGGCGCGTGAGCCTTACAACCCTGTGACGACGTTCCTCCAGATCGAACGAGAGCGGCTCGGCTTTTTTCACAGAATCTTCTTTGGCGTCCGATTTCTTGTCATCTGCTTTTTTATCAATCTCCTTACTATCCTCTTTCGCTTTCTTCTCCAGCTCCTTCTTCAGGGCACGCTCCTCTTTGTTCAGCCTGAAATCATCATAGG
>JAENWZ010000199.1 GCA_016649795.1 Proteiniphilum sp.
AATTTATGAAGCCCGTCCCGAGTTGACGGCCATTATTCATGCTCATCCGCCTGCTTTGGTGGCTTTCAGTATAGCGGGTATTGTGCCCGACACAAAAATTGTTCCCCAGGCCCACGATATTTGCGGAGATATCGGTTTTGCCCCATACGGAACACCGGGTAGCGAAGATCTGGGAGAGAAGATTGCCTTTGAGTTCAGAGAGAGCCGTTACAAGGCGGTGATCATGGAGAATCACGGCGTAGTGCTGGGCGGTACTGATTTGATGGATGCCTATCAGCGATTTGAGACGCTGGAGTTCTGTTGCCGTACGATCATCAATGCAAAACGACTGGGTAATGTGAGTTACTTGTCAGATGACCAGGTGTCACAATATGTGCATCACCTGCCGACTTATGTTTCTCATTTCATGGATATCGATCATCCCTCTGAAGAACGTGCAATTCGTACAGAGATGGTGAATATCATCCGACGAGCTTGTAATCAGGGATTAATGATCTCAACCTACGGAACGGTCTCTGTGAGGTGGAATGATAATGATTTTCTTATCACACCCAGTAATATTGCCCGTTGGGATATTGTTCCGAGCTATATTGTACAGATCAAGAACGGTATGGCTGAAGCGGGAAAGAGACCCAGTCGCTCTGTTGCCCTGCATCAGCGTATCTATCAGCTTAATCCGCATATCAATTCCATCATATGTACACAACCTGTGAATCTGATGGCTCATGCTGTGAGCGGCACCAAATTTGATGTACGCACTATACCGGAAAGCTGGATCTTCCTGCAGGATGTACCTTCGATATCTTTTGGATTGATCTACAATGACGTGGATAGTGTGGCAAAAATGTTCAACAAGAACAGAGTGATTATGGTAGAGAACGACAGTGTATTCATCACTGGCGATAAGCTGCTGAACACGTTTGATTATCTTGAGGTGGCTGAGTTCTCGGCAAACTCTTTGGTAATGGCTTCCACTATCGGACCACTACAGCCTATTGGAGATGAGGAGATCGATGAACTGAGGGTTGCTTTCAATGTAAAGTGAGAGACTTTTACCTGATAAAGAAATAGTTTTATGAAAAAAAGAAAGGCTGCCTCAAATAATGATTGAGACAGCCTTTCATCAATTACCAGACTTAGATATACATATTGACAATCGCTTCGTAAAGCTCTTGTTTGCCGCTGATTTGATCAGGCTCCCTGCCCAGGGCAAGGGCATACTCACGCATCTGTTCCAGTGAGAGCTTACCCTCTTCGAACGCTTTCCCCTTGCCATCATTAAAAGATGCGTATCTCTCTTCTTTCATTTTGGTGTAGGGTGATTCCTCAAGTATGGCTGCGGCAGCTTCCAGGGCACGTGCAAAAACATCCATGCCGGCTATATGAGCAATGAAGATATCTTCCAGATCGGTAGAGTTCCTGCGGGTTTTTGCATCGAAGTTGGTTCCGCCGCCTTGCATACCCCCGCCCTGCAGGATCACCAGCATGGCCTGTGTCAGTTCATATATGTCGATAGGGAACTGATCGGTATCCCATCCATTCTGATAATCACCTCTGTTGGCATCAATGGAGCCCAGCATACCGGCATCCACGGCACATTGCAGATCATGCTCAAAGGTGTGTCCTGCCAGTGTAGCGTGGTTCACCTCTATGTTCAGTTTGAAGTCTTTGTCGAGGTTGTGGGAACGAAGGAAACCTATCACAGTCTCAGCATCTGTGTCGTACTGATGTTTGGTCGGTTCCATCGGTTTGGGTTCGATAAAGAAGGTGCCTTTAAATCCTTTTGCTCTTGCATAATCACGTGCTTTGGTCAGCATCATTGCCAGATGTTCTTTTTCACGCTTCATGTCGGTATTCAACAGACTCATATACCCTTCACGGCCTCCCCAGAATACATAATTCTCACCTCCCAGCTCAATGGTCGCATCAAGCGCATTCATGATCTGTGTGGCTGCGTAGGCAACACTCTCAAAATTAGGGTTGGTGGCTGCACCGTTCATATAACGCTTGTGTCCAAATACGTTGGCGGTACCCCAGAGCAGTTTGATCCCTGTCGCCTTCATCTTCTCCTTGATGTATGCCACGATGGCTTTCAGGTTGGCTTCATACTCCTCCAGGGAGTTGCCTTCTTCTACCAAATCCGCATCATGAAAACAGAAATAGTCAATACCTATTTTTTGCATGAACTCGAAACCGGCATCTACTCTCTTCCTGGCTCTCTCAATGATACTGTCCCCGTTGTTCCACGCAAAATCTTTGGAAGTATCTCCAAACGGATCGTCCGACTCGGCACAGAGCGTATGCCAATAAGCCATTGAAAATTTGAACCACTCTTTCATCTTACGACCGTAAACCACTTTCTCAGCATCATAATACTGGAAAGAGAGTGGGTTACGGCTCTCTTTGCCTTCAAATTTGATTTCCCCGATTCCCGGGAAAAACTCCATTATTTTGTTTTCAGTTTCCATAAATTGATTTAATAAAGTATATATAATTGTATTTATCAGATATGCGATTTCCAGCGTTGATAAGCCTCCTGATACTGTCCGCTATTTTTGTCATCGGGCTCCACGGTAGTGATCTTCTTTAGTGAGGAGAATGCTTCTTCACTCGAGGCGTAGATGCCGGCACCCAGACCGGCAGCTTTGGCCGCACCGGCAGCTCCGTCGGTATCATAGAGTTCGATGAGAGCCCCGCTGACAGAAGCCAGGGTCTCCCGGAAGAGGGGGCTTAGGAACATGTTCGCATTCCCTGCCCGTATCACCCTGATATCCATGCCTATCTCCTGCATCACCTCCATCCCATATTGAAAGGAGAACACAATTCCTTCCTGGGCTGCACGAATAATATCGGACAGGGAGTGGATGTTAAAGTTGATCCCATGAAAGGAGCTCTCCACATTCCGGTTTTCCAGTACCCGTTCAGCCCCGTTGCCAAATGGAATGACTGTTAATCCTTTTGCACCAATCGGTGATTGTGCAGCAAGCAGGTTCATATCGTTATAACTCAACTTCTCTGAGACCATATTTTTCCTGATCCATGAGTTGAGAATGCCTGTTCCGTTGATACATAAGAGTACGCCCAGCCGGGTCTGATCAGGCTGATGATTGACATGGGCGAATATGTTGACTCTCGACAATGGATCATATTTCACTTCATCCAGAACGCCATAAACTACACCCGAGGTGCCGGCCGTAGAGGCAATTTCCCCGGGATTGAACACATTGAGCGAAACGGCATTGTTGGGCTGGTCACCTGCCCGGTAACTGACCGGTGTGCCGGGATGCAATCCCAGCTCCTGCGCCACTGAGGCGGAGACACTGCCCTGAATACCAAAAATGGGTGTCACTTCGGGAATTAATTCTTTATCGAATCCGAAATAATCGAGTATCTCCTGCGACAAACGGTTCTCTTTGAAATCCCAGAACATACCTTCCGACAACCCTTCAACGGTGACAGAGATCTCTCCTGTCAGCTTCATGGCAATATAATCACCCGGCAGCATGATCTTATCTATACGAACATAGGTTGCCGGCTCATTTTCTTTTACCCATGCCAGCTTTGAAGCTGTGAAGTTACCGGGTGAGTTAAGCAGATGCGATAAAACCTTCTCTTCACCTATCGTTTGAAAAGCTTTCTCGCCGTAGGGAACCGCACGGCTGTCGCACCAGATGATAGAGGGACGGATCACCTGCTGATCACCGTCGACGAGCACAAGCCCGTGCATCTGCCATGAGATACCTATGGCTTTTATATCCTGAGGGTCTACTTCCGATTGTTCCAGTACCGAAGCATTGGCGAGTTTCAGGTTAGTCCACCACATCTCAGGATCCTGCTCGGCCCATCCTGCACGTTCGGCATGCATGGGCATCTCAATTTTTGGAAAAAAGTCTGAAGCGACTGTTCTTCCTGTCTCTGCATCAACGATTGCGGCTTTCACTGATGAACTCCCGATATCATATCCAAGTAGGTACATTATATATGTTTGTTAGTTGGTTATTTGTATGATTTATTATTGCCTATGCCCTGATAATCAAAGATCAAATCTATGAAAATAATTTTACATGGCAAAACAGTTGAATCCTCTGTTCACACCTCTCTAGGAGGCTGATAGTAGAGCGTTAGAGCGCACATATCACGTTATCATTGATATTGGACATGCAACGAAAAATTTGCATTATAATTCCTAGGTAAGATTGATTGAATTTATCAATAGCGATAACTTTGAAGAGGTGGTTTGCTAAATTCACTCATATATTCAGTGGGGGAGTGTTTCGTGATCTGTTTAAACTGTCTGTTGAAATTTGAAATGTTATTAAACCCACACTCGTAACAGATCTCAGTGATTGTTGATTTTTTCTCTTGTAGTAATTTACAAGCATAATTAATGCGTAGTGAGTTGATATACTGAGTACAGGTTTTACCGGTTTTATCAAGGAAGAATCTGCAAAAAGCGGTTTGATTCATTCTGGCGACACTGGCAATTTCTTTCAGCGTCAGTTGTCTGTTGTATTCCCTCTTTATAAATGAGATTACCTTAA
>JAENWZ010000331.1 GCA_016649795.1 Proteiniphilum sp.
ATCATGGTCCAGATCGCTGTGCTTCACCTCCCAGTTGTTGTAAGGCCTGATAACATCTTCCGTCTCCATGGAGTCGGCAGGATCCTCTTCATAGACCCTGTGCTGAAAGGTACTTGCCCAGTTGGCCACACCCCAGAAGCGGGCCAGGCTCCATCCCAGATAGCCTCCATCCGAATAGATGGTATAACTGAGTGCAATAGCCGGTGATTTCCCTCTCTTGGCGGCAATATCTTTCTGCTGTAGTGCTTCCGCATCTTTTTCTCCCCAGTTGACAGAGTGGAGATTGATTCCCACATTCTCCAGCATGTAAAAATCGAGCTTATCCGCTATTCGTTCCAGATTCAGAGAGATGGCATTGAGGACAATGGGTCCGGTACTGGAGCAACAGGTGAAAAGCGGTTTCTTACCGATCACATCCTTAACCATTTGCACATGATCGGCAATGATATCATCTTTCATGCTGATCCAGTCGCGAAAGATCGGATTATCGTAATTGCCCCAGTAGAGCATCGGTTTTGTGGTATCGCCCCAGAATGATGCATCGGAAAAGGGGGGAAAGGTTCTACCGTAGTCCTTCTCGAATCTTTCACGACAATATTTGCAGCCGCAGGCTCTCAAGCCAACGTAATCGCACATATCATCAATCTCATAACCATCGAAGTCCACCTCCCTGATGAGTCGTTCCAGGTATTTCTGATGCATATCCAGAAATCCGGGATTATTATGGCAAAAGGCTTCCATGTGATACTGAAGGGAGTAACCTCTTGTACCGTCTATCAGATCCACCTCAAAGAGGTCGCGAAAGAGGTGTCCTTCATACTGTGCGTGTTCAGCTGCCTGCGGATCATGGTAGAGCAGCACATGATGACGGTGCCTCCGATGCAGTTTATCCTCTTCCTCTTTGCTCCTGGGTCTGTGAACATGGTTACAGGAGTAGTGTTCGATAAACTTAATATCATACTTGTGCAGTTCCTCTTTCACGAAATGGAAGTATTCGTTTAGTCGTCCGAAATAGTTTGCGTAGTCGAATCTCACGTGAAAGCCGTAGTTCATTGCAGTATCGATATTGGCGCTTGCGAAACCTTCCGCTCTCCTTTTCACCTTATCTCTGATCACTTTCTGGGACCAGAGCAGATCATCCAGCGTATTCCACCAGCTGGCAACCCTTCTTGGCCGGAATGGTATATCGGGCGCAGTAATCAGTCCGTTCACCGGAGAAAAATGGATATAGGGTTGTTCTCCAACAGCAGCATAGAGTTGTCTTCCCAAACCAGCCCCGGCAACAACAATTGTAGACCTTTTTAAAAAATCTCTTCGGTTAATGATTGTTTTCATACGTTTTTATTATTGTCTTTCAAAGGTATAATTGCGACAGTATTGCATCATTGTCGGTTTGCGGCATTCCTGCAATTATTATCAGCAGGAACTAAAAGACGGAGAAACTGACTGTAAAGCGCTTCCGCAATCAATTCATGTCCCAGATCATTAGGGTGGATACCGTCCAGGTATAGGAAATCGATATTCCCGGCCACATTGGTTACGGATGCATGCTCATTGAACAGCTCCCAGGAATCGACAAGTGGTACCTCCTGTTCTCTTGCGATCGCCCTTACACAGTTGGCATATTGCTCCACCTGGGTAATTCTGAACTGCTCATACTTACTCCCCAGAGGATTTGGTGTGAGAAGGATTACCTCTCCTCCCTGTTCTTTTATTTTTTTGATAAAGAACTCGATATTATCCCGATACTTTATCAGGGATATCCTCGCTTTGCCATGGATCCCCTCATCCTGATAGGCATCGTTCAGTCCGAAATTGATGATTACCCAATGGGGGCAATGAACCAGCACATCAGATTGAAACCGGTCCATCCCGTGTCTCACCTTCGCGAAATCGTTGTCATTAACAGAGCCTGTATGACTGCTTCCAACCCCTGAATTGATTACCACAGCAGCGATACCCGCCATATCCATCTTCTCCTGCAGCCTGACAGAGAAAACTTTCTCTACCCCTCTCCTGTGGGCAGTGGTAGAATTGCCGAACGCCACAATCTTCAACGAATCGGCTTGTGCATAAAGCGTCAGGGAAATCAGGAAGAACGTAACTGCCGGTATTATTCTATGCATCATTTTTATCACTTCTTTCTGTTTTTATAGGATCTCATACGGCCATCCTGTCAC
>JAENWZ010000181.1 GCA_016649795.1 Proteiniphilum sp.
GAAATCATTCCCGGTCCTTCTACCCATACTTTTGGGGAGCTGGCAAAAGAGCTGAACGTTGTGATTGTCCTCTCCCTTTTCGAGAGACGTGCTCCCGGTCTCTATCACAATATAGCCGTCGTGATAGAGAAAGACGGAACCATCGCCGGCAAATACCGGAAGATGCATATACCCGATGATCCGGCTTACTACGAGAAATTTTACTTCACACCCGGTGATCTGGGATTCCATCCCATTGATACATCTCTGGGTAAGCTGGGTCTGCTGGTCTGTTGGGATCAGTGGTACCCCGAAGCGGCACGACTGATGGCACTTGCCGGTGCCGAGATACTGATCTACCCCACTGCCATCGGATGGGAGTCGTCCGACAGGGAAGAGGAGAAGCAGCGTCAGCTGGATGCATGGGTTACCCTGCAACGCGGTCATGCGGTAGCAAACGGGATTCCCGTTGTTTCTGTGAACCGTACAGGTTTCGAAGCCGATCCGTCGGGACAGACGAAGGGTATTCAGTTTTGGGGAAACAGTTTTGTCTGCGGACCGCAGGGTGAAATGCTCTATCGCGCGTCAGGTGAGGAAGAGACGGAGCGTATCATCGAGATCGATAAAAAACGGACTGAGAACGTGCGTCGCTGGTGGCCTTTCTTCCGCGATCGCCGGATTGATGCTTATGGCGATCTGACGAAACGCTGGATTGATAAATAAAATAGAAAAGGTCGCCCTATCACGGGCGACCTTTTCTATATACACACCTTAAATTAATTATCTGCGTCCGGATGACCTTTCAGATCTGGCGTCTTGCGTTTTGCTACTTCTCGAGGTAGCGGCGCTGCTTCTGCTGCTGCCTGAAGTACTTTGCGATCTAACCGATGCGCTTCTGTTGCTTGAGGCACTTCTTTGCGGGGTCACCGTGGCGCTTCTGGTAGTACTTTTCTGCGGGGTCACCGTGGCATTTCTCGTGCTGTTGCCTGTGGCGCTTTGTGATCTTACCGCAGCGTTACGGTTGCTGTTCGTGGCAGCCTGTGGAGCATTTCTGTTTACGTTTTGCTCCCTGGTGGTTGCCGAACGTTCAACTGCGCTTCCGGTTGAGCGTGATTCACTGTTGGCAGGTCTTACCGTTGTGGCTCTTTCCCTGCTGCTGGCATTGTCACTACTGATGCTTCTGGTAGTGGCAGCTCTGTTGTTGCTACTGCTCCTGGTGGCAGCTCTCTCGTTGACTGTTGCTCTCGTGTTAGCGCTTCGCTCCCTTGATACTTCAGGACGATAGACACTTACTGCATTGTTGCTCACTCTGGTTGATCTGCCTGAGCGGTTGTTCGTGCTTTCGAGTCTGCGGACAGTCGCCTTTCTGCCTGTTTCGCGCTGATAGTCATTTGCACTCGGGCCACTGTAGTATCGGTTGTCGTTGTATACGTAAGTATTGTTGATTATCGTTGTACGGTTGTAAATGTTCGGGCTGTACCTGTTGTAGTATCTGTGCATGTTGCGGTGATACATGTACCTGTTAGGCAGGAACATCCAGAACCTGGATGGGATATTCACGTGGATATTGACATTTACTCTTGGTCCCATGGGAGCCCAGCCGTAATAACCGCCGCCGCTTCTCCATGATACCCATGCAGGTGCCCATTCGTAACCGGGTATCCATGCCCATCCGTAATAGTCGTCTAAATACCATCTGCCGTAATGGAATGGTGCCCAGCCCCAGGAGTAGTCCGATACCCATGTGTTTCCGTAGTCGGTCATCGTCCAGTAGCCGTTGGTGGCGTAAGGGTGGAAGTTGTTTCCTACATTGGGAACCCAAACACGACCGAAACTATGGTTGTTGATCCATCTTCCGTGAGGTCTCAATTCATTGTAGAACACATTGAAGCTTATGCGGCTGTTGTTATAGTTGTCATAACTATTATCAGCGTAACCATATTCTTCGGCATAACCATCGTTGTAATTTCCTTGAGAATATGCGCTCCGGGAAGTATAGCAAGACGATAAGAGCAGTGCTATTATCGTGAGGATGAAGGGGTGTCTTAAAGCTTTCATATTCGTAATTTTTAAAGGGTGTAACTTCTTTAATTTAACACTATGACCCTCTTTTAACGTAATGGTTTAACTCCTGTCAATCAAAACAGAGTATTAATTACAAAAAGGGAAAAACTCCGGTATATGGTATGATCGATATCAAAACACTGAAAGCTGACCGCTGACCGCTGAACTATTTAAACACCTGATCGATCCCTGAGAAGCCCATGAATGCCATGGCGATAATGCCGGCCGTGATAAGGGCAATGGGCATTCCCTGCATTGCTTTAGGCACTTTCGTGAGCGACAGCTGTTCACGTACGCCGGAAAAAATGATCAGCGCCAGTCCGAAACCAATGGAGGTGGCCACAGCATAGACAACCGACTCGAGCAGATTGAAATCTTTCTGAATCACCAGTAGGGCCACACCAAGGATCGCGCAGTTGGTGGTGATGAGCGGAAGGAAAACGCCCAGCGCCTGATAGAGCGACGGAGAGATTTTCTTCAGGATGATCTCAACCATCTGCACCAGTGCTGCAATCACAAGAATAAAAGAGATTGTTTGCAGGTACTGCAATCCGAAAGGTTCCAGCAGCCCTTTGTAGAGAAGGAAAGTTACCAGGGTGGCAATGGTGAGCACGAATGTCACCGCGGCGCTCATGCCGATGGCTGTATCTACCTTTTTTGAGACACCCAAAAAGGGACAAATCCCTAAAAATTGCGAGTAAACAATATTGTTTACGAAAATGGCAACAATAATAATTCCAATATATTCCATACTATTTGATTGTTCTATTTTATCCTGCTTTATGCTGTAACTTATTGAAGATGCCAATAAGGTATCCCAGTACGATGAATGCTCCCGGTGCCAGTACGAAGAGCAACGATCCGTATTGCTCGGGATAGAGTGTCATTGAGAATATTTTCCCTGTGCCCAGCAGCTCGCGTGAAGCACCCAGAAGGGTGAGCGCGAGGGTAAACCCTAAGCCAATGCCCACACCATCGAAGATGGAAGATAAGACACTGTTCTTAGAGGCGAACGATTCGGCACGCCCCAGCACGATGCAGTTGACCACGATGAGGGGGATGAAAATCCCCAGACTGTCGGCCAGCGCCGGAACGTAGGCGTTCATCATCATCTCAATGATGGTAACGAAGGTGGCAATGACCACGATGAATGCTGGTATACGTACCATGTCGGGGATCAGGTTCTTCAGCAGTGAGATCACAGCGTTGGAGCTGATCAGCACAAACATCGTTGCCAGTCCCATGCTCATCCCGTTGATGGCTGAGCTGGTTGTCGCCAGGGTGGGGCACATCCCCAATAGCAGCACAAAAATAGGGTTCTCTTTAATGATCCCGTTTAAAAGTACTTTTATATTCTTACTCATCGTTGTCTCCTCCTTCCACTGTAGGTTTCTGTTCTTCTTTATCCGTGGATACGGTCGCACCCGTGTACGCCTCTTCCCTGCTGTTGCTGTAGGCGCTGTAGGCTCTGTTTACCGCTTCCATAAATGCCCTCGATGTGATGGTCGATGCCGTGATGGCATCCACATCTCCTCCGTCCCTGGAGACCGAGAGCTTACCCTGTGAGAGGTCTCTGCCCACGACCGATTGTTCCGGCTTGGAACTCTCCCTGAACCATTCTGTCATCTTCGACCCCAGACCGGGTGTTTCGGCATGTTGCAGCACGGCGTAGTTCACTATTTTATGCTCCATGTCGAACCCTACCATGATCCGGATAGTCCCACTGAATCCGTTGTCTGAATAGCTGTTGAGAGCGAAACCCACCAGCTCATCACCCCTTTTGGCCGGATAGACAAGCAGTGAATCGCCTGAGCCATCGGGCATCAGGTAAGCTTCTGCCACGGGATCATTGTCAAACGCCGGTACCACCTCCCTGATGGCGTTTTGCAGTTTCATTGCCCTGGCATCGGCAATGGGCTCCGCGGTCATTTTGTTCACCTGCGCCAGCAACACGGCTACCGTGAGGCAGATGACCGAGAGTGACAGGAACATATTTTTGAATGATGATTGTAATTTAGCCATGTTTCACTACCTCCCCGAATCGTTTAGGTGTTGTGTAATTATTGATAAGCGGTGTAAAGGCGTTCATCAGCAGAATAGCAAACGAGACTCCCTCGGGATAAGCCCCCCAGAGACGTATCGCCACGGTGATAAAACCGATAGCTGCTCCGTAGATAAGCATCCCTCTCTTAGTCAGGGGTGATGTTACGTAGTCAGTAGCCATAAAGATGGCTCCCAGCATCAGGCCCCCCGAAAAGAGATGAATCAGCGGATTGTAGAGCGGCACAGGATTGAAGAGGTAGAGTATGCCGGTGAAAAGAGCAACCGTAGCGAGGATAGAGATGGGGATATGCCAGGTAATCAACCTCTTCCAGAGCAGATAGATCAAACCGAGGAGCAGCGCCACCACGCTCATCTCTCCCAGTGACCCCGGCTCTACACCCAAAAACATCTCTTTTATAGATGGAATCGTCTCAGGAGAGATCTTTAATAGCCCTAGCACGGTTGCTGAGCTGACAGCATCGGTGGTGGCTGACAGCGCTGTTTCCGGAGCAGCCCAGGTGGTCATCTGCGCCGGGAACGAGATCATCAGGAAGATACGCCCTGCGATGGCGGGGTTGAAGATGTTGTTCCCAAGCCCTCCGAAAGTTAACTTTACCACCCCAATAGCGAAAAGACTTCCCAGCAGCAGAATCCATACCGGTAGGCCGGTGGGCACGTTGAAGGCCAGCAACACCCCGGTGATAATGGCTGAGCCGTCGAGGATGGTGGGCTCTTTCTTCAGAAGAAATTTGACGATAAGATATTCAAAGCCCACACAAAAAAGTACCGACAGGGCTGTGGTGATTAACGCATCGAGACGGAACACATACAGTGCAACCAGAAACGCAGGGGTAAGTGCGATGAGGACAGCATACATGTTTTTTTGAATAGTGTCTCCGCTGTGTACATGAGGCGATGGCGAGACAATC
>JAENWZ010000314.1 GCA_016649795.1 Proteiniphilum sp.
CACCTACGTGATCTCCGACAACTATATCGTGGTGACAAGAAGAGATGCCGGGGAGGCACAGACTACCCCGCAACAGCAGAGAAAGGTTGTGTCGGGGATCGTGGTGGATGAAAGCAACGAACCCCTGATAGGTGTGAACGTGATCGTGGAGGATACCGGGACAGGAACCGCCACCAACAGTGAGGGGCGCTTCTCTCTGCCTGTTGCAGGGGAGAGCAGACTGACTTTCTCCTATATAGGCTACACCCCACAGACCGTCAGCACTGCCGGTATCACAACGCTCAGAATAGTGATGGGCGAGGATGGTGAGCTGCTCGATGAGGTGGTTGTCACCGCGCTGGGGATCAGACGATCGGAGAAAGCGCTCACATACAATGTGCAGCAGTTGAGCGGTGAGGAGGTCAACATGATCACGGATGCCAACTTTGTGAATAATCTGAGCGGAAAGATTGCCGGTGTGACTATTAACAGCTCATCGACAGGCGTAGGTGGTTCTTCACGTGTGGTGATGCGCGGTGTGAAATCGATCTCAGGTAATAACAACGCCCTCTATGTGATTGACGGGATACCGATGCCTGACCTGATGAAGGAACAGCCCCAGGGTATTTTCGAAGGGGCGGGACAGACAGGTGACGGTGTGTCGAATATCAACCCCGAAGATATTGAGAGCATCACCGTGCTGAGCGGTCCCTCCGCTGCAGCGCTGTACGGTAGCTCTGCCTCCAACGGTGTGATTATGATCACCACCAAAAGAGGAGCGAAAGAGAGATTGTCGATCAACGTGACCAACAGTACACAATTCTCCGATCCTCTGATTCTTCCCGCTTTTCAAAACAGCTACGGACCCACCGAACGGGGCAGTTATTACAGCTGGGGCGAGAAAATGGAAAACTCCTCGGACTACAGTCCGCGCGACTTCTTCCGGACTGGGATGAACATAAGCAACTCGGTGAGCCTCTCAACGGGCTCGGAGAACAATCAGACCTATGTCTCTTTCGGAACGGTGACGGCACAGGGGGTGATACATAATAACAACTACGACCGATATAATTTCTCGGTACGGAACACCTCTCTCTTCTTCGATCAGAAGATGACCATGGACCTTGGCTTTATGACGAGCAACGTGAAAGAGTTGAATATGGTTGCACAGGGCCAGTATTTCAATCCGCTGGTGGCAGCTTACCTCTTTCCCCCGGGGGATGACTTCTCTAAGGTGCAGATATACGAAAGGTACAACATCTCGAGGAACTTCAAAACACAGTTCTGGCCGTACGGTGACCAGGGCCTCTCCATGCAGAATTCATACTGGATTACGGAGAGAAACAAGTTCCTGAACAACAAGGAGCGTTATATGACCAACGCTACGCTCAGGTACAATTTTGCCGACTGGATCAATCTCTCGGGTCGTGTGAAGATTGACAAGAGTAGTGAGAATTTTGAAAAGAAGTACAACGCCTCTACCAACACGCTCTTTGCATCGGAGAACGGGTACTACGCGCTTAACGCGATGAAAACAGGTCAGGTCTATGGCGAAGCATTGCTGAATATCAACAAATATTTCGCCGGACCGGAGATTCATCTTACTGCCAACATCGGCTCAAGTATTGAAGATATCGTTTACGATCAGCATATGTATGGAGGGAAACTACACGGTGTGGCCAACCTCTTTTCTTTTGACAATGTGAACACCTCCACCTCTGAGTCGTCACAGACAGGCTACCACAAACAGAAGCAATCGATCTTCGCCGGTACGCAGATGGGTTACAAGAGCATGGTGTACCTCGATCTGACGGGACGTAACGACTGGGCTTCGACCCTTGCCAAATCGGACAATAAATCGTTCTTCTATCCATCGGCAGGCTTGTCGGGGATCATCACTGATATCTTTAACGTCGGTTCTGATCTGATGCCTTATATGAAGCTGAGAATTTCCTATTCAGAGGTGGGTAACGAACCGGGACTTTTTCTCACTATACCCACCTACTCACTTACGGGAGGATACCCACAGACACAGACGAGGATGCCTAACACCGACCTGAAACCGGAGCGTACCAAATCGTGGGAGGCGGGAGCTAACTTCTACTTCTTTAACAACAAGGTGAAGCTTGATGCTACGCTGTATCAATCAAGCACATTCAATCAGTTCTTTGAGCCGACACTCTCCTCCACATCGGGTTACACCAGCGTGATTGTGAATGCAGGCCAGATAGACAACAAGGGTGTTGAGATTACCGCGAGCTACAATGAGGAGCTGGGGAAGCTGAACTGGACTTCCTATCTCACCTATTCGCTCAACAGAAACAGCATTGTTGAACTGCTGCCGGAATGGGAGAACCCGGTGACAGGGGAGATTATCTCTCTCTCCGAGCTGGATATGGGAGGTACAGGTAGCTACAAGATGATCCTCAAAGAGGGAGGATCGATGGGGGATATCTATGTGAACAC
>JAENWZ010000098.1 GCA_016649795.1 Proteiniphilum sp.
CTCGTTCACTTTTGCCTGAGGTACCAGCTTGATCTCGTTCCACTCCTGCTGAAGTGTTTTGAACTCTTGGTAGCTCTTATTAAAATCTTCCTGACCCTGATTCTCAGTAAGTAATTTAATCTGTTCTATAATGGCCAGCTTCCTGGCTACATTCTTCTCTTTTTCAACTTCCTCCTTTGCAAGGATTGCCGACCGTTTCGCCTTTATTTTTTGCAGCAACTCTTTTCCTTCAGCAAAAATTTCAGGCTCGTTCGCTATGAAATCTATCTCTTCACCACCACCGGTAACGAAGTGCTGTTTTTGACCTTCAATCTCATTTCGCAATGATCGGTAGAACTGATTTTTACATTCATCCACATCCTTTCGTTTCGGATTTTCTGAATCAAACAGCTTACGTAGGTTCTGTACAATCTCATCGATTGATAACATGGTTAATGCAGCATCCGACACTGAATCATCATCCGAATCATCATCCGAATCACCGGATTCATCCTCTTCATGTGCATCCTCCAAATGATAATCTATCGCTTTCTTTTCAACTGCTGCTGCCGGTGTTTCTGCAGGTGCTTCGGCGGAGGATTCGGCAGAGGGTTCTGAGGGTACTTCAGCCGGTGCTTCTACAGGTGCTTCTACAGGTGCTTCTACAGGTGCTTCTACAGGAACTTCTGCCGGGGTTTCCGCAGGTGTATCTTCAGGGGTTGCTGTTGGTAATATCTCCGGGGTTTCCTCAGGCGATTCCTCCGAAGCGTCCACAGCTGATTCTTCAGGCGATTCAGCCGGAGCTTCTCCAGGGGCTGTTTCCGGGGCTTCTGCCGGTGTTTCAGTCGGAACCTCTGCCGGTGATACTTCAGATGATTCATCGGGAGTTTCTGCTGCTGATTCCTCCGGTCTTTCCACAGGGGCTTCAGCAGGGGTTTCTACAAGTGATTCTTCAGGGGTTTCTTCAGGTTCTTCAGGTTCTTCAGGTTCTTCAGTCGGCACTTTTTCATCAGTAGCAGATACTGTTACTTCGTTTTCCGCTTCAGGTTTCTCGTCAGGAGAAGTTTCTGGTTGAGGGAGTTCTACCGTTGATTCCTTTTCCGCACTTTCAGGTTGCAGACTGTTATCAGTTATTTCTTCGTTAATGGGTAGTTTGTCGTTTTCAAGATCCTTTTTCGTGTTCATCAGTAGTCCCTTCATTTTGCCCGAACATGTGGTCCGGGATGTTGCTGTTCAAATTTATTTTTTTTAAAACACGATAGCAGTTTTTATCATTCTCCTATCTTGTCAATACTAATACAAATTAACGCAATATTTTTGTGAATTCATTGATTTTTACTATTTATTTAATATAATATAAAAATGGATGTCGTCAGCCTCAGAACGGACGACGAGCACAGAATGAGCACAAAAGCAGTATTGGATTTACTCCGGCAGGATATTGCTATTTCTCCCTGAAAAAGACATTGATAGGCGTTCCGGAGAAGTTCCAGTTCTCTCTTATTCTGTTTTCAACGAATCGTTTATAAGGTTCTTTTATCCATTGCGGCAGGTTGCAAAACAGGGCAAATGATGGAATCTGCGTATTGGGCAACTGTGTAATATACTTAATTTTAATATATTTCCCTTTATTTGACGGAGGTGGCGTTCTCTCGATAATAGGCAGCAATACTTCGTTGAGTTTACTTGTTGGAACTTTCCGTTTTTTGTTCGTATAGACCTCTTTCGCCATATCCATCACTTTGAGAATACGCTGTTTTGTAGTAGCCGATCCAAAGATAATGGGAAAATCGGTGAAAGGTGCCAGACGTTGACGAATGACATTCTCGAACGTTTTGACAACTATGTTGTCCTTCGCCTCGACTGTATCCCACTTGTTGACGAAAACGACTAGTCCCTTGCGGTTTTTCTGGATAAGAGAAAAGATATTCAGATCCTGGCTTTCGATACCTCGTGTGGCATCAAGCATAAGGATGCATACATCAGCATTTTCAATTACTTTGATGGAACGAATAACCGAAAAGTATTCCAAATCCTCTGTCACTTTCCCTCTTTTGCGAATACCGGCAGTATCGATCAGGTAAAAATCCATGCCGAACTGGTTGTAACGCATGTAGATGGAATCGCGTGTAGTTCCGGCTATATCGGTAACGATGGTTCTCTCCTCACCTAAGAGCGCGTTGATGATAGATGACTTCCCGGCATTGGGACGCCCAACTATGGCGTATTTGGGGATATCTTCCAGTACCTCTTCCTCATTCTCTTTCGAGAAAAGTGTAATGATATGATCGAGCAGGTCGCCTGTACCGGAACCGTTGATGGCCGAGACGCTGTAAGGATCACCCAAACCGAGTGAATAAAACTCAGCGGACTGATGACCCAGGTTGAAATTATCGGATTTATTGGAAGCTACCACCACCGGCTTACCCGATTTACGCAGCATCTGGCCTACATTCGTATCCAGATCTGTTAATCCGTTCATCACATCCACCACGAAAAGAATCACATCCGCCTCCTCGATAGCAATACGTACCTGCCTGTTTATCTCATCCTCCATGATGTCATCGGAGTCGACCACCCATCCTCCGGTATCTACCAGTGAAAATTCCTGTCCGTTCCAGATCACTTTTCCGTAGAGACGATCTCGTGTTGTACCAGATGTTTCTGTGACAATAGCCTGACGGCTCTGTGTCAACCGGTTAAACAATGTAGATTTCCCCACGTTGGGACGTCCTACTATAGCTACTAAATTTTGCATATATTTTTTAAATTAGCTGATTTATCGATTTACCGATTATTCTATTATTGAATCACCGAATCACCGAATCACCGAATCATCACTTCATCACTTCATCACTTCATCACTTCAATCAAGTCTATAACCGAATGATTTCAGCATATTGTCTCTGTTACGCCAGTCTTTTTCGACCTTGACGTAGAGTTGTAAAAATATCTTTTTCTCAAAAAATCGTTCAATGTCTTTGCGGGCGGTTGTCCCCAGTTTTTTCAGGGCTTCACCTTTATGCCCTATAACGATCCCTTTTTGTGTATCTCGTTCCACTAAAATAATAGCTCTTATTCGAATGATCTCTTTCTCTTCTATAAACTCTTCTACCACGACCTCAATGGAATAGGGCACCTCTTTCTGATAGTACAACAACGCTTTTTCACGAATGATTTCCGCAACGAAAAAGCGGGCCGGTTTATCGGTGAGTGCATCTTTCTCGAAATAGGGAGGTGAATCGGGTAAAAGCTCCAAAATGCGATTTTGCACCTGATCAACACTAAAATTATTGAGTGCTGAGATGGGATAGATTTCTGCATTGGGCAGGAGCTCGTGCCATTTTGTCACCATTGTCTCCAGCTCCGTCTGATTGGTCTGGTCAATTTTATTGATAAGGAGCAGCACGGGAAGATCAAGACGTTGCACTTTCGCGAGAAATTCATCGTTCTTATCTATCTTCTCCACCACATCGGTGACATAAAGCAGCACGTCAGCATCCTGCAGTGCTGAAAGTGAGAAGCTGAGCATCTGTTCCTGCAGTCTGTAATTGGGGTGCAGCACTCCCGGCGTATCAGAATAAACAATCTGATAATCGGGATTATTTACAATGCCGATAATTCTATGCCGTGTGGTCTGTGCTTTCGATGTGATAATAGAGATTTTCTCCCCTACCAACCGGTTCATCAGCGTTGATTTTCCCACGTTGGGATTTCCCACGAGATTCACAAATCCGGAACGGTGATTTTTTTGCTGCATCTCTTGCTATCTTCAGTAATTCAGCCACAAAGATACGATAAAAAAAAGGAATAATGGTTTTATATTTTATCTCCGTCATATCCCCACTTCAGGTAGACGCTGCCCCATGAGAACCCGGCTCCGAAGGCGGTGAGGATGATGTTATCCCCTTTGCGCAGTCTGGACTCCCATTCCCACAGGCAGAGAGGTATTGTTCCGGCGCTGGTATTGCCGTATCGTTCTATGTTGATCATCACTTTCTCACGAGGTAACCCGCTCCTGTCGATAATGGCATCGATAATACGCATATTTGCCTGGTGGGGAACCAGCCAATCGACATTATTAGCAGTGAGATTGTTTCTTTTCATGATATTCTCGGTAACCTCTGTCATACGTGAAACAGCATATTTAAACACCACCTTTCCGTCCTGATGCACAGTATGCTCTGCATTGTCTACTGTTTCATGCGATGAGGGGTACTTACTTCCCCCTGCTTTCATCAGCAGCGGTTTGTAACCCACCCCGTCGGTATGGAGTTCTGTATCAATGATACCGATGTTTTCCTCGGTAGGCTCTATAAGCACCGCTCCCGCTGCATCACCGAAGAGCGGGCAGGTGGTGCGGTCTTTATAATTGGTGATGGATGACATTTTATCTCCCGCCACTAAAATGATCTTTTTGTACTTCCCTGTTTTGATCAAACCATTGCATATCTCCAATCCATAGACGAATCCCGAGCAGGCCACCTCCATATCGAAACAGAAAGCATTTTTAATGCCATTATTTTCCGCTGCTATGGATGCTGATGAGGGGAAAAAATGATCGGGTGTGGAGGTTGCGAAAACAAGCACGTCAATCTCTTCAGTACCGGTATGGGTTTTAGCCAGCAGCTCTTTCACTGCTTTCGTTCCCAGCACAGAGATACCCTGTTTCTCACCTTTCAGTATACGTCTCTCCTTTATCCCAACACGGGTCATAATCCACTCATCTGTTGTATCTACCATCGTAGATATTTCCTCGTTGGTGAGAATATAATCGGGTACGCTTGCTGCAATTCCTGTAATTACAGCGTTTAATTGTTTCATCGTCGTATGTATATATTATGAATATATAAAAAACCCTGAAAAACGATCAGGTTGTTCCAGGGTTATTTATTTCTTTTCACACTATAGGACAATTATGCCGTCACCTCTTTTTCGATAGCTAATTTTCCTCTGTAATATCCGCATTCACCGCATACAGTGTGATAAATGTGCCATGCGCCGCAGTTAGGGCAAATTGCCATTGTTGGCATTTTAGCATGATCATGCGCTCTTCTTTTTCCTTGTCTTGAAGATGACTGTCTTCTTTTTGGATGTGCCATTTCTATATTTTATTTTTTACTGTTTATAATATCAATTCTCATCTATATTCAATCCCTTGAGTCTGTCCCAACGCGGATCGTTTGTTTGTTCCTCCTCATCATCGGGGAAATCTTCTTCATCTGCTACAACTTCATCCTCTCCCACCTCATCGGCAGTTACAGCCCTATGCTTGCGGAATTTCGAAGATACCGCTCTGTTGCATTCGCCGGCAGGGTGTACATGTTTGATAGGAATGCTGAGCGCGATAAATTCATAAAGAAACCAAGCTATGTTAATCTCCCCTTCATCTTCCGGGATGATCACAATCTCATCGCTCTCTTCGGAATACTCCTGTCCGAACTTCACAATAAGGCGGTTCTTCGCTTCAACCTCCTGATCCATGTCGTCCAGACAGCGCGTACAGGGCACCTGCACAACTCCATTGAGGTCGAAATTACATTCAAAAGTGGATGACGTTCTTTTTACAGTCACTATCACCGACACGTTCCCTTTCCGTACTTCGTCGCCGTCAATCGCTTCGAAGAATTTCCGATCGAGTTCATACTCATAAGTATGCACACCGAAGGAAAGATTTTTCAGGGAAATATTGTACAAACTAAATTTAGCCACGTTTTCTCCTCAAAATAAAGCGGTGCAAAGATAGTAAAATTTTCATTACACCGTCTGTTTTTTTATATAATTATTTTTCAGTTCTCAGCGGTCAGCTATCAGCTGTCAGCTTTTTTAGCTGAGGTTGAGTTGCTTTCAGCGGTCTGGGTTTAAGCTCTAAGTGTTCAGTGGTCAGCGGTCAGCTTTCAGTTTTCAGTGATCAGCTCTCGGTGATCAGTTTTTAATTTTAAATTTTTAATTTTTAATTCTCAAAGCGGGCTGCTTCTGACACGATTCGTTGCATCTCGTCGAAATTTTCTTCAAGGCTTTTCAGCAGCTTGAACTGCGCTTTTGTACGCACCAGATTATGATCGGGATATGCGATTTTATAATAGGTGTCTCCATCGATATAATCGGTGAAGAAGCGAACCATTTGCATATATGTAAGCAGTTTGGCTCCGAAAGCAAGATGCTCAATCTCTATATCCGTCAGAAAGGATGCTGCATTTTCTAAATACCCTTTGGCATATCCTTCAAATATAGCCAGATCAACTGAGATATTATCCAGGTTCTTATCATCTTCAGCACCGGTGTTGGCTCCGGTACGGATGAAATCCCCAAAATCGGAGAGAACATATCCAGGCATTACGGTATCCAAATCGACCACACAAAGCACCTGATCGTTATTATCGAACAGTATATTGTTCACTTTCGTATCGCAGTGGTTGGTACGTTTGGGAAGCATACCTTCGCGATGCATCCTTTCCGGTTTGCACATCTCTCCGGCACGCTCCTCTATCTCTTTCACCAGCTCCGCGACATCATTCAAACGACCTGCCTTGTCGGCTTTCACCGATTGGCGGAATGTCTCCAGACGTACTTCTATGTTGTGGAAGTTTGGAATAGTTTCGAAGAGAGGATCTCCCGGCAGATCGGCCAGCATCTTCTGAAATTCACCAAAAGCCATCCCGGCTCGATAAGCCAGTTGGGGATTGATCTCATCATAACTTTTACTCTCCTTGATATAATCCATCAGACGCCAGTAGTCGCCGCTGCTCTCTTTGTAGTAAAGTGCACCATCCAGTGTAGGAACCAGAGAAAGGACCCTGCTATCAATTTCTGCCACTCCCTTTTCTTCCAGTTTCTCACGGATGTGGCTTGTCACCCTGAAAATATTGTTCTGCAGTTCGGGTACATTTTGAAAAATATGATGATTGATACGTTGCAACACATATTCATTTCCGTTTGAAACAACTTTGTAGGAATCGTTGATATGCCCTTTACCCAGTGGTTTGATCTCCACGTTGTCATCCTTGTCAATAAACTGAGACACAATGCTCCTTAATCTGTCCTGATCGTTCATTATTGGTATTTTAATTGTATAAAAATTGGGGTATTAGTTACCGGTTGGTCACTCTAACTCCAGCAGTCCGAAAAACTGAGGAACGTGAAAGTCGGGGCTGGGTAGGTTGATGGGGTTCCAGCTGATATAATGCGGTTCTGGCGTTTCATCGCCGCATTTGTAAAAGTTTGCCCTTATTTTTTGTCCTGACAGTGTCTCGTAAGCTGCAAAACCCATTGTTTTTTTTGGGATTTCAAGATAGAGAGACCAATCACTCACCTGCCGGTCACCCTCATACCTGTGATGGATGGTGCTGTGGCGGTAAATGGCTGGCATTTCCTCAGTGAGGTGTTCAGCTATTTCCCTTGTTTCATGCTTTGCTGCCAGTAATGCTCCCAGAATGTTGCATTCGAAATTGCGATAGGTTTTCTCCCCCTCACGTTGCATGAAGAACTCTACACAGCTGTCTTGCCAGACAGAGCCGAAATCTTCCGTGTTTACCGCACGTACAGCCTCTCCTCTGGTATTATAACAGAGGTAGATACGCTCACCGTCGTGAGCAACATGTACAGTTACGGGCAACGATTTCGGGAATTGTTCTTTCCAGTTTACTTTATCTATAACTGCTTCCGCTCCCGCTTCAAGGAGCAGCTTCATTTTATCGGATACGGTTTCGTAATGCGATATGTGCTGGCTGGGGACATGTAAATTCTTCATATTTCTTGTATTTTTACCAAAGATATCCTTTTTGCCCAAATTA
>JAENWZ010000379.1 GCA_016649795.1 Proteiniphilum sp.
CACCTGCCCTGTCTCACCGTAGGTGACCAGCTCATAGGGATAAAGAGCGATATCGAAGCAGAGGTTGTTATCTATCATCACCTGGAAAGCTTTTCCTTCAATGCAATTTCCTTTATACGCATCGATCGGTTTGGCCTTCAAATCGCCCCGGGGACGGTAACGATAGGCATAAATCCTCCCTCGTCTCCTCAACTCTTCTATAAATTCGGGAGCCAGTTGCTCATGCAGTTCAGAAGGGATATAACGTAGGGCGTTCTTCAGGGCAATTTTCGTTTGACCGGCTGTCAGCCTGAAGCCGCGATCGGGAGCACGTCGCATCCCTTCGATGAACGAAGGATAGTGTGGCAACAGTTCAGGCAAGGTTATCTTCATACGATTTATTGATGTTGCAATTCTCTTTTGATAAAAAGAGACAACACTGTTTCATTTGTTCAATATTTTCTTACATATTGACGGTAAAAATAGGGAAATTCGATTGGATAAACAAGGATCAACCCATCAAATTAGCGTGCAATTCAATTAGCATGCAACAGTCTGGAGAATTTTCGGATATATTTTAAAAATCTTCTATTCATGCTTGCATTATTATCTTATAATAATTATCTTTGTATAATTTAATGCAAGAAAGATGACAAAATTGATGAACCCCTTTGTTACAACAGGGTACGTTTCACCCGCCTATTTTTGCGACAGGGAAGCCGAAAGTGAACAGCTGATAAGGGAGATTACCAATGGGAACAACATTGCACTGATCTCTGCCCGCCGTATGGGTAAGACGGGATTAATCAGCCATTGTTTCGACAACAAAAAAATCAGCAAGGATTATTACTATTTCTTTGTAGATATATATGCTACCCGTTCTCTGCGTGATTTTGTCTTTATGCTGAGCAGGGAGATTCTCTCACAGCTAAAACCATTTGGCAGGAAAGCACTCGAAGGTTTTTGGATGACGGTGAAATCACTACAAGCTGGTATCTCCTTCAATCCCATGGGTACTCCTTCCTTCAACATCAACCTGGGTGACATCCAGTCGGAAGAGACCACCCTGGAGGAGATCTTCAACTATCTGAGCAGGGCAGACAAACCCTGTATTGTTGCGTTCGATGAATTTCAGCAGATAGACAGTTATCAGGAGAAAAACGTGGAAGAACTTCTGCGCACACACATACAGCACTGTAACAATGCCCGTTTTATTTTTGCCGGCAGCCGCCGCCATATTATGGAACGGATGTTTTCCGATGCATCCCGTCCTTTCTACCAGAGTGTTTCAATGTTGCATCTGGAGAGTATTCAAATAAATACCTATGTTGCCTTCGCCCGCGGACTGTTCAGCAAACGAAGCCGACATATTGAAACTCAACTGGTGGAAAAGATATACGAGCAGTTCATGGGAGTGACATGGTACATGCAAAAAATACTGAATACGCTTTTCAGTATGACGCCTGAAAAGGCTACTTGTACACCAAAGATGCTTGAAGAGGCAGTACGGAATAATGTAAATTCCTATAAATACAGTTTTTCCGAAACACTTTTCCGGCTACCGGAAAAACAGAAAGAGCTGTTGATTGCCATTGCCAGAGAG
>JAENWZ010000027.1 GCA_016649795.1 Proteiniphilum sp.
CAGCCCATTCCCAGCGTTTGGGCTGTTTTTGTTGCTCTCTTTTCGCCTTTAAATAGAGCAGAGAACCGACACCGTAAAAGAGGACAGAGAGAATAAGATATCTGATCCCCACGGCATAGATCACGTAAACAGAATAGAGCGTCCCCAGCAGTGCGACCACCATATGATGGGGCGACTCCCTCTTCCTGAGGCCGATGGCCGTCTTCACCGCGTAGAGCGATGAGAGCAGATAGGGGATCAGTACCAGCGTGGTGGCAATGGTGATGGCGGCAAGGTAGGTCTCATTCAGCCGGGGCGACAGAACGGACAATAGAAAGATCTGTGTGAAACACTGTGTAAGCAGCAGTGCATTCTCGGGAGTACCGTTCTTGTTGACCTTCCTGAAGACACGCGGCAACACGCCATCTTTCGCCGCTGCGTGCAATGTCTCCACCGACAACAATATCCATGAGAGACTCGCTCCCAGCACAGAGACCATGATCCCCAGCCTGATGATGACCCCTCCGGCTGCACCCACTATCGTTTTCTCGAGCACCAGCGCCAATGGTGTCTCCGATGATGCCAGCTCCTCCGCCGGGATGGAAGACATCGTGATAAAGGTGATAAGCATGTAGACAGAGAGCACGATGAGCAGAGAGAGCATGATGGTGAGGCGGACAGTCTTCTGGCTCTTCGCCCTGCCCGACAGCACCGATGCAGCTTCAATACCCACGAAACACCAGAGTACCACGGCCATCGCATCTTTCACCTGTAGGAGAGGAGTGGTGCTTTCACCCGTAGAAGCGAGTCTCCGTTGCCAGTCGTCTACCAGAAAAAGATCACTGTCGATAAGTGCCACACCCAGCAGGATGATCAACAGAATAGGTATCAGCTTGGCGACAGTCACAATGAAGTTGAGGATGGCCCCCTCCCTGACGCCGGACATCAGAATGGCGTAAAAGAACCAGAGCAACGCGGAACCAATAAGAAAACAAGTGAGCGGGGAGAGTGCTTTTTCTCCGAGCAGATCGTTCAGCGTTTTGAAGAAGAGGGCCAGATAACTGACGTTCCCGAGCCATCCCACCGACCAGTACCCCCAGGCGGAGTTAAAGCCCATGTAATCGCCAAAACCATCACGGGCGTAGGCATAGATACCGCTTTTTAATTCCGGCTTGCGCGATGCCAGATAGATAAATACAAGTGCCAGCATCAGGGCGCCGAAGCCACCCACGATCCAGGTGATCATCGTCCCCTGCGGGTTCGCCACACCAATAAGATCTTTCGGTGAGTTGAATATCCCCGATCCGATCATCGATCCGAGTGCTACGAACACCAACAGCCATAACCCTAATTTATCCTCTTTTTCCTTCATGCGCCTATTTCTTTCAGGGAAGCCCGGATACAAAAGTACAATTTTTCACAATAACCCGCTTTTCTCCACCGGGGGATTTCCTTAATTTTTGTACCTTTGCTGTTACTTGCAGAAAGAAATCATTAAAATAAACAGACAAAGATGTACAATTGGTTTGAGTGTAAAATAAGATACGATAAGATGCTGGAAACAGGCATGCAGAAAACAGTTACCGAACCCTATCTGGTCGATGCCCTGTCGTTCACGGAGGCTGAAGCAAGAATAATCGAGGAGATCAAACCCTATATCGGTGAGTTCTCCGTGTCCGATATCAAGCGGGTGAAATATACGGAATCGTTTTTCAACGAAACAGGTGACCGCTATTTCAAAGCGAGGCTTTTTTTTATTACGCTCGATGAGAAGAGCGGTGCAGAGAAAAAAACCGGTATCAATATGCTGGTACAGGCAACCCTGCTGAAAGAGGCTGTGGAGATCGTGGAAGCGGAAATGAAGAAGACGATGATCGACTACACCTTCGCCTCTGTAGCTGAGACAGCGATTATGGATGTTTTCCCCTATTCGGGCGGAAGTATAACAACAAAGGAAGAATGAGCGTCGAGGCACATATCGGATCTTTAAGGAAGAGCATTCCACAGGAGGTGAAGATGGTGGCGGTATCCAAGTTTCATCCTGCAGAGATGATACGGGAAGCGTATGCCCAGGGACAGCGGATCTTCGGGGAGAGCCGTGTGCAGGAACTGGTTTCCAAACAGGCGGAGCTGCCTAAAGACATTGAGTGGCATTTTATCGGGGGACTGCAGCGCAACAAGGTGAAGCAGATCGCCCCTTTTGTCTCATTGATTCACAGCCTCGACAGTGAACGACTGATGCTGGAGATAGAGAAGCAGGGAGCAGCCTGTGAGAGGGTGATCCCCTGTCTTCTGCAGGTTCATATTGCGGAGGAGGAGACGAAGTCGGGATTCACCCCTGATGAATGTCGACAGTTTCTGAAGAGCAGCAGATGGAGAGAGTGCACGCATGTGCAGTTAGCGGGAGTGATGGGGATGGCTACCTATACCGATGACAGAGAACAGGTAAGGAAGGAATTCCGGCTGTTAAAGTCACTGTTCGATGTGTGTAAAGAGCAGTTTTTTCTTCATGATCCCTCTTTCTGTGAGATATCTATGGGGATGTCGGGCGATTATCCTATCGCCATAGAAGAGGGGAGCAGCATGGTGCGCCTCGGCTCTCTTATTTTTGGAGAGCGGTGAACTTTGACTATTGCTCTTCATGATTTTTTTAGATAAGATATCAATTTTATCGATTAAATTTCCTATTTTTGTTAAATAGAATAACCCGAAAAACATTCGTTTGACAGATGGTTCATTTAGAAACAACTTTTGCGGGATTAACGCTGAAAAATCCCTTGATAGCCGGTAGCAGCGGCCTGACCAACTCACTGACGAAAATCAAGGAACTTGAAGAGGCCGGTATCGGCGCAATCGTATTGAAATCTCTTTTCGAAGAGCAGATCGACAACCATTCGGAGAAACTTACGGAGACATCCGATTATCCGGAAGCTGCCGATTACATCAATGCTTACGTAGAGATGAATCATACGGAAAAGTATCTTGATCTGATTCGTTCTGCAAAGGTTGAGTGCGATGTGCCTATCATTGCCAGCATCAACTGCTATAAACTGGCACGCTGGACCAACTTTGCCCGGAGCGTGCAGGATGCCGGGGCCGATGCCCTGGAGCTGAACCTGTTCCTGCTCAATGCTGGAGATTATGGTGATACCTACCTGGAGGATTCCTATGTGAATATCGTTAGGGAGCTGAAGAAGACAATCACTATTCCCTTAGTCATCAAGATGGCGAAAAACATCAGTAATCTGCCCGGCCTCGTAGGGAAGCTGAAGGCACTGGGAGCAGCCGGTGTGGTCCTTTTCAATCGTTTTTATCAGTTAGATATCGATATAAGTAAGATGGAAATCACATCGGGCCCTGTATTCAGTCACCCTTCCGATTTCAGCGATACGCTGCGCTGGACAGCCATCGTTTCCGGCCGCGTGCCTGAGTTTGACATTGCCTGTTCCTATGGCGTTCACTCCTGGGAGGATGCCGTCAAGGGAATCCTTGCGGGTGCATCGGGCATACAGCTGGCCAGTGTGCTTTACGAGCAGGGTCCGGCAGCAATCACCAATATGCTCACCTGCATCGAGGAGTGGATGATGCAGAGCAATTATGAACGAACAGAAGAATTCAGGGGGAAGCTGAATTATGCGAACATTGGCAATCCGTTACTTTACGAACGGGTGCAGTTTATGAAATATTTCTCCAACTACAAGTAACCACCGCCCAATCACGCTATCGTTGAGCTTTTGAGGGATCACAAAGAACTTACATCGCGTATGAACATTCAACAACTGGAATATATTATTGCCGTAGATAATTACCGACATTTTTCCAAGGCCGCAGAAGCCTCTTTTGTTACACAGCCTACGTTGAGCATGATGATACAGAAGCTGGAGGAGGAGCTTGGAGTGAAGCTGTTCGACCGTTCACGGCTTCCTGTGCAACCCACGGAGATAGGCACACGGCTGATCAATCAGGCACGTCTGGCTTTGGCACAGCTGAATCAGATCAAAGAGATCGTTCAGGAAGAGAAAGGCATTGTGAAAGGTGTCTTCCGTTTGGCAATCATTCCCACCATCTCTCCCTATCTGTTGCCAAAGCTGATGCAGGTACACAGTGAGAATAAATTCGATATACGTATCGTTATTTCCGAGCTGACCACAGCACAGATATTGAAAGGGCTTGCGAACGACTCCATTGATGGGGGTATTCTGGCAACGCCGCTTATAGAGCCTGCGATCAGCGAACATCCCATCTATTACGAACGTTTCTTCGCCTATGTCTCGCCCATGGAGAAAGCACTCTTTGCCAAGACTTCGCTCGATGAGAGTGATCTCACATCAACCAGGCTCTGGCTGCTGGATGAAGTACACTGCTTCAGAACGCAGATACTGCATCTCTGCAACCTGAAGAAACGACGTAACGGGAACCAGTCGATCTTCACCTATGAAGCAGGCAGTATTGACACCCTCATCAATATTGTAGATCAGAACGAAGGACTGACGGTGATCCCGGAGATGGCGCTTGCACACCTGAGCGAGGCGCAGAAGAAGAATGTGCGTCCCTTTAAAAACAGTACACCCGTGCGTGAGGTGAGTCTTATTACCCGGAAAGAGTTTTTCCGTGAACGGTTACTCAACATCATTATCGATGAGGTGAAAACGGCTGTTCCCCTCTCTCTTCAGGATGAGGCAATGAGAAAGTATGTTGTCCCCCTCTAAACAGTTTTTTACTGACAATGCTATTTACTGTTTAACGTTTATTCCGGTTCCAGCAAGCAGACGTGAATGCTTTCTGCAGCCACCTTAACATATGACTTTTCTGTTCTAAGTTTTTGTATTACTTTTGTGACTTGATGGAAAATCGATTTTATGAATCCTAAAACGATTATTGAGAAGTATTACAAAGAGGGAACAAAGCTCTACGATATTTATATGTCGCATGTGACAGATGTGACCGCTAAAGCTCTCTCCATTGCACATAAACATCCGGAGCTGGCCGTGGATATAAAATTCCTGGAAGAGGCGGGTATGCTTCATGATATCGGTATTTTCCAGACAAAAGCACCCCATATTGCCTGTGAGGGTACGCTTCCCTATATCTGTCATGGTTATCTGGGGCGTGAGCTGCTCACGCTTGAAGGGTATCCTAAACATGGGAAGGTGTGTGAACGGCATACAGGGACAGGCCTTAGTCTGGAGACCATCATCAACCGGAAGCTGCCCGTTCCTCACAGAGATATGCGCCCTGAAACGCTGGAGGAGAAAATCATCTGTTTTGCAGATAAGTTTTTTTCCAAATCCCAACTGGACAGGGAAAAGCCGCTAAAAAAAGTGCGGCAGGGCCTGAGCAGGCACGGATGGCATCAGGTTGCGCTGTTCGATGAATGGTGCGAGATGTTCCTCTGAAAAATCCTGCCCGGGAGTGTTCTTGTTTTTTTGGCAGACTATTTGCAGTGTATCTTGGTAGGTAAAAGAATTCAAAAATAATATGATAAATAACGATAACCAGAATCCGGAGCCCGTTGAACGGGATGAAGAGATATTAAACGAAATGACTATTGGTCAGGATGAGGATGTGAGTGAAGACAATTTGACAGAGGAGACGACTGATCTTGAAAAAGAGCTGAGCGATCTTGGGAAAAAATATGATGAGCTGAACAACAGCTTCCTTCGCCTGCATGCCGAGTTCGATAATTTTCGCAAACGAACGCTGAAGGAGAAAGCAGAACTGATCAAGAGTGGCGGAGAGCGCGTATTGCTCGATATCATCAACCTAGTGGATGATTTCGAACGTGCGCTTGTGATCCTTCACGATGCCGAAGATAAAGATGCCATGCTCGAGGGTATGGATCTTATCTATTCAAAATTTATCAGTTTCCTGACGCAACACGGGATAAAAGAGATTGAAACAATCGGAAAACCATTCGATGCGGACCGTTTTGAAGCGGTAACGACTATTCCGGCGACGGATGAATCAGAGAAAGGATTGGTAGTGGATTGTATTCAGAAAGGGTACGAAATGAACGAAAAGATCATTCGTTTTCCAAAAGTAATTGTGGGAGAATAATATGGCTGCAAAGAGAGATTATTACGAAATACTGGAAATTCCTAAAACCGCATCTGCCGAGGAGATAAAAAAAGCTTACCGCAAGAAGGCCATCCAGTATCACCCGGATAAAAACCCGGGCGATAAACAATCGGAGGAAAACTTCAAGCAAGCGGCTGAAGCATACGAGGTGCTGAGCGATGAGAACAAACGCGCCCGCTACGACCAGTTTGGTCATGCAGGAGTGGGCGGAGCAGCAGCATCCGGCGGTGGCTTTGGCGGAGGGATGTCTATGGATGATATCTTCTCTCAGTTTGGCGATATCTTCGGAGGTCATTTCGGCGGCTTTGGTGGTTTCGGCGGCTTTGGCGGCAGCCAGCGTGGCAGGAGAGTGAACCGGGGGTCTGATCTCAGGGTGAAGGTGAAGCTGACATTGAAAGAGATCCTTAACGGTGTTGAGAAGAAGATAAAGGTGAAGAAATATGTCTCCTGTTCTCATTGTGACGGGAACGGATCGGAAAACGGCACCTCTGTCTCTACCTGTCATACCTGTAACGGAGCGGGTGTGGTAACACGTGTGGCAAACACTATACTGGGGCAGATGCAGACCTCTTCCACATGTCCCACCTGTAACGGTGACGGAAAATCCATTACAAAAAAATGTGCCCATTGCAACGGTGAAGGTATCGTACGCGAAGAGGAGGTGATCTCCATCAGGATACCTGCCGGTGTGGCTGAAGGGATGCAGCTCTCCATGTCAGGTAAAGGTAATGCCGCCCGAAGAGGAGGGATAAACGGTGATCTGCTGATCGTGATTGAAGAGGATGAAGACCTGAACCTGATACGCGATGATAACGATGTGATATATAACTTGTTCCTCAGCTTCCCCATGGCGGCTCTGGGTGCCACTGTGGAGGTGCCGACTATCGACGGTGTTGCCAAAGTGAAAATTGAGCCGGGGACACAACCGGGCAAGGTATTGCGCTTGCGCAATAAGGGGTTGCCCACGGTTAACGGTTTCGGTAAGGGAGATGAACTTATCAACGTGAATGTCTACGTTCCGGAAAACCTGAACGAGCAGGAACGTGAGCTGATGGAAGAGATGAAGAAATCGGAAAACTTCGCCCCCTCACCTTCCGCAAGGAAAAACGTCTTTAATAAATTCAAAAAGATGTTTGACTAACGAACAAATCTTTACAAACTATATATCGATAAAAATAGCGGCAAACCTGCAAAAGTTTGACCGCTATTTTTTGTTTTCCCTGCCTGCATGGTTAGGCTATGGTCAAAAAAACAGGTAAAATGAAATAAAATAAGTAAAAATTACGCCGATATGTAACGTATATTGAATATTTTTCATTTATTTGTAACTGTTAAAAATCCAGCACACAAGAAAATGAGTAATTATTCAATCAAATCCCTGGAACAATATTTCAGGGTCTACAGGCGCTCAGTTGAGAAGCCGAAGAAGTTTTGGGGAGAAATCGCGGAGAACAATTTCACCTGGTTCCAGAAATGGGACAAAGTGATTGAATTCGATATGCAGAAGGCCAGTTTTACCTGGTTCAGAAATGCGAAACTCAACATCACTAAAAATTGTATCGACAGGCATCTGGCCAGTAATGGTGATAAGAATGCCATTATCTTCGAACCGAACAATCCCGGTGAGGCACCCCGCTATTACACCTACAATCAGCTCTACGTTGAAGTATCCAAAATGGCGAATCTGCTACGTGAACAAGGTATTGAGAAAGGCGACAGGGTCTGCATATACCTGCCCATGATTCCGGAGCTGGCCTTCAGCATGCTTGCCTGTGCCCGTATCGGTGCGATCCATTCGGTGGTTTTTGCCGGTTTTTCTGCCAACGCTCTGTCAACACGCATCAACGATTCTACCTGTAAAATGCTGATCACTTCGGATGGGGGATTCAGAGGCAGCAAAACAATTGACCTGAAAAAAATAGCCGATGAAGCGCTCGATAACAGTCCCACCATTAAGAAAGTGCTGGTAGTGAACAGAACCGGTCAGGAGGTCACCATGAGAGAAGGTCGTGACTACTGGCTGCAGCCACTGCTGGATAATGCTTCTGCAACCAGTCAGGCTGAGGTGATGGATGCAGAAGATCCGCTGTTTATACTCTACACCTCCGGATCAACGGGAAAGCCAAAGGGTATGCTTCATACCAATGCAGGATATATGGTCTATACGGCATACACCTTCAAGAATATCTTTCATTACAGGTCAGATGATATCTACTGGTGTACTGCCGACATAGGCTGGATAACGGGCCACTCTTACATCCTTTACGGACCGCTGCTGAACGGGTCCACAACCGTTATTTTTGAAGGCACTCCCTCTTATCCTTCCTACAGCCGCTTTTGGGAGGTGATTCAGAAACACAAGGTCAGTCAGTTCTATACCTCACCTACAGCCATCCGCTCATTAGCAAAAGAGAAGATTGAATATGTGCAGGGATTTACGCTGGACTCCCTGAAAGTGATCGGATCGGTGGGTGAGCCCATCAACGAGGAGGCCTGGCACTGGTACAACGATCATGTAGGCAACAAGAAGTGCCCGCTGGTGGACACCTGGTGGCAGACTGAAACAGGGGGTATACTGATCTCGGCCATTCCGTTCGTGACGCCGACGAAACCGACCTACGCCTCCCTGCCGTTTCCGGGTATCAAGCCGGTGCTGATGGACGATCTGAGGAATGAGATCAAGGAGAATCAGAAGTCGGGTAATCTCTGCATCGAGTATCCCTGGCCTGCCATTGCCAGAACCATCTGGGGTGATCATCAGCGCTATATAGATACCTATTTCACTAAGTTCCCGGGCAAGTATTTCACCGGCGATGGTGCACTACGTGATGAGGTAGGTTATTACCGCATCACCGGCAGGGTGGATGATGTCATCATCGTCTCCGGGCACAATATGGGTACGGCGCCCATTGAAGATGTGATCAACGAGCATCAGTTCGTGGCTGAGAGTGCCATCGTGGGCTATCCGCACGATATCAAAGGGAATGCACTATACGGATTTGTTGTCTTGAAAGAGACCGGATTATGGCGCGACAGGAACAACCTCATAAAAGAGATCAACCAGCTGATCACAGACCAGATAGGCCCCATTGCCAAACTGGATAAGATACAGTTCGTTACCGGACTACCCAAGACCCGCTCGGGAAAAATTATGCGGCGTATCCTTCGTATAATTGCCGAAGGTGAAGAGTCTGATTTTGGTGATATCACCACACTGGTAGACCCCGAGATTGTAGAGGAGATCAGAAGAGAGAAAGTGTAATCGCTTCAATCAGCCTCATTTTTCACTATTTATTCCTTATGGTTCAATAACAATATCGCAGCACGCCCGACTGACTCAGACGCTTTACGAAGCTTGCCTGTTTTGCTTGAAGCGGAGTCTGTTAACTTACAGGCTTTGTAAAAATGGGTATGGTTGTATTATCTTGTCAGTTTGGAAAAGAGATCGCTGAAGATGGCATCTCTGTTGATGGAAGTGGCCATTCTTATCAGATGACGTGATCTGTCAACGCTGTAAGTCACCTGGTCGGTTAGAACGGGGCTGTGTACCAGCTCAGTGTGGACCCATGAGGGGTTTATCAGCCAGGCCACAGCCACCACATCCCATATCTCCTTGGACCAGACATTCTTCTTGTGGTTGTTATAACCGGCTACTGTTTCATAGAGATAGTCAGAGAGATCGTTCTTCTCTTTGAGAAAAAACGCCAGTTCAGGCAGTGTAGTGTGGAAGTGAGATACCACCGGTCTGCAGGGAGTGATGACCATAGGAACGCCTGAGTTAAGGACCTCCTGTGCGAGGTTCTGATAAGCTTACCCACGCATGCCACTTATATCTGTTCTGCATTTGAATATTTTTTTTATAATCCCAACCATTATGTATATATTTGCATAATATACCCTTGATATATTAAAGTTATTGATGTTTTTTTTGTTTTAAACAACTTTTATGGATCCGTGATTCTGATCCTTCTTCTAATACGTTCCATTTTACTGCAGACAGAAGGTGCTGAATAGCGAAGAATCTTAATTAATAATAAAAGACTATGACAATCTCAAGAAGAAAGTTTTTAAAGAGTGCTGCAATCACCACTGCCGGGATTACGATAGCCCCCAGTTCCATTTTGGGCAGATCTCACGGATACACTGCTCCGAGTGATAAACTGAACATAGCCGGTATCGGGGTAGGCGGTATGGGTAGGCGTAATCTGGCCAATATGAAAACAGAGAACATTGTAGCCCTTTGTGACGTGGACTGGAAATATGCTGCAAAGACCTTCAATGATTATCCCAAAGCGAAACAGTTCAGGGATTGGCGTGAGATGTTCGACAAAATGGGTAAATCGATAGATGCTATTATGGTAGCTACCCCTGATCATACGCATGCCGGAGTGGCAGCACATGCCATTACTATGGGAAAACATACGTACGTGCAGAAACCTTTAACACACAGTGTGTATGAATCCCGTTTGCTTACAAAATTGGCTAAAAAATATAAAGTAGCCACCCAGATGGGAAATCAGGGTAACTCGTTTGACTGGTGCCGCCAAATTGCTGAATGGGTTCAATCGGGTGTGATTGGTGATGTATATGAAGCACATTGCTGGACCGATAGACCAATCTGGCCACAAGGATTATCTGAGCCGAAAGGAGATATTCCCGTACCTGCCGATTTGGATTGGGATCTCTTTATCGGTCCCGCGGCTAAACGGCCCTACAACCCTGCTTATACGCCATGGAACTGGAGAGGATTCTGGGATTTCGGAACCGGTGCGCTGGGTGATATGGCCTGCCATATCATGGATCCTCTTTACTGGGCACTCGATCTGAAATACCCTATCAGCGTATCGGCCAGCTCCACCCTGTCGAACCTCTATTCTCCTCCACAAGCGCAGATAGTGACCTACAAATTCCCGGTACGTCCGCCAAAAGGGAAGGTAAAGATGCCTGAAGTGAAGGTGTTATGGTACGACGGAGGCCTGTTGCCCGACCGACCCGAGGAGTTGAAAGACGGAGAGATGATGGGCGATTCAAACGGAGGAATCATTCTGATCGGAACAAAGGGGAAGATCATGACCGGCTGTTACGGGATGAATCCAACACTGTTGCCCATTTCGAAGATGGCCGACTTTACCGAACCGGATCCAACCATTCCAAGAGTAAAGGGAGGAAACGGGAATATATGGTCTACCAACGCACACGAGCAGGATTGGATCAGGGCTTGCAAAGAGCCAGCTTCAATCAGAAAAGAGTCATCTTCTAACTTCCTGTTCTCCGGTCCGTTTAATGAAATGGTGGTGATGGGTGTGCTGGCCACGCGACTATCGGGTTTGCAAGGGTTACACCGTGAACTGCAGTGGGACGGTGAAAAGATGGCGTTTACCAATATCTCACCTACGGATAAAATCAAGATTGTTACTGTGGACGAGTATGCAGTCATCGACGGTGATCCTAAATTTGACCGGCGTTTTGCTGAGTTCAATGCACTGGAGATGGCCAATGAGTGGATCAAACATACCTACCATAATGGTTTTAATCTGCCACCAATGCCCACAGATAAATAAATAACATAATGAGGGTTCCCGGTTTGCGGGAACTCTCTGTTTAATAAATAAATAGAATATGAAAAAAATATTTTTACTTTTTGTCGCGTTGTCCTTATTAACGTTAAGCAACGCCTGCAAGTCTACCAGACCGGAAAGCAAAGCCGAAAAAGCAGGATGGAAACTCTCCATGCAATCTTATACCCTGCACCGTTTTACTGCAGTGGAAGCATTAGACAAAACGCAACAACTGGGATTGCATTTTATTGAGATATATCCCGGTCAGAAAATGGGTGGTGATTTCGGAGATGCACTTTTCGGTTATGCATTAAGTGATGAAGATCAGGAGAAACTAAAATCTCTGGCCGCATCGAAGGAGATCAAGATTATTTCATCAGGGGTGTGGACAGCTAAACGTGAAGAGTGGGAGAAGGTATTCGCTTTTGCCGAAAATATGAAACTGGAGTTTATAAGCGCCGAGCCGGCACTGGATGATTGGGATGTGGTGGAAAATCTGGCGAAGCAGCACAAGATAAAAGTGGCTGTACACAATCATCCGAGCGAATCATCCTACTGGAAGCCGGAGATACTCTTGCAAGCCATAGACAACCGATCTGAACTTCTCGGATCATCTGCTGATGTGGGACACTACAAACGTATGGGGTTAGATCCGTTAGAGTGCATCAAACAGCTGGAGGGTAAAATCATCTCATTTCATTTTAAAGATATTGCGCCCGTAGGCAGTGAGGGAACACTTGAAGATGTTATTTGGGGTACGGGTGTTTTACAGGTTGACGAGATGCTGAAAGAGTTGAAACGTCAAAAATTCAAAGGTTATTTCACCATTGAGTATGAAGCCAACTGGGAAAACAATCTTCCTGAAATAAAGGAGTCTATCAACTACTTCAACGAAGTGGTGGAGGAGCTATTTTAGGTAACCCTGCTTTTTCAATCCTTTATGTAACCTGTATGAGTCAGGATGACCTGCATAGGAGTAGGTGCCATCTCTGTTTATCAGTCCCATATATTGATAGATAAGAATCTTCTCAACATACGGAGAGACTGCCTTGAGCTGCTCTATTACCCTTTCAGTGGGAGCCGGCAGCAATGCGCTTCGATATACATCTCCTTCAAAGCTGAACACTTCCACATCTGCCCACAGCTTCGCTTTTGCCGCTTTTTGGTGCATTCTGTAGAGACGTTCGAAAAAGGCTCCGCTCTCCTCAACAGTTGTTTTTTCCACTCCTATTTCATCCTGATAAGCAATAAAATCGACATCAAGTTGTTCTAATTGTCGCACATACTTCTCATCCTCTGCAATATTTCTTGTGCCATAAGGAGCAATCAAGGTTTTTTTCCCTGGTGTCAGTTTACTCGCCTCTGCTGAAGAGCTATTTACATAATTCATAAAGATCTCATCATAATGGCCCCGTATTCCGGTTTCGTTGGGATAGTACCATCCATAAAAGCTTTTATGGTGGGCATATTTCTCTGCAATCTCATTCATTGCCTGAAGCCTCAGTCTCTCTACCGATTTATCGCTCATCAGAAAAGCCGGATTGGTCCATTCACCATAAAAACCGTTGCTCACAAAAAAACGGATCCCATACTTGTCAGCTGCCGTAAGAACAACCTCTAAAGGATCTTCACAGCCCATCTGATGTTGTGGAAGCAGCTTTGAGGGATAAAAAGATTTATCATAGATCGCAGTATCCAGAAGTACAAGATAACGAATCCCTGATTGAGCAATCTCCTTGATCTTATAATCCCACTGATTGGCTGTAAAATCTAATAGCGTTGGATTCCAGTACTTACCTTCTATTGCACTGTGATGCTGGAATTCAAACCAGGAGCCTTCAATCGGTTTTATGCCTTTCACATCTTTTAGCGATGCCATCAGATTAGGGATAAGCGCTGATCCGACGGCGGCAGCTCCCATGCTTTTAAGAAAAAGTCTTCTTGATACCATCTCAATCTCTTTTTATTACTTTTAATATTTCTATGCTACTCATTCCTTCAATAACGACTTCTGTATTCCTTCTTTGTCTTAGTTCCACCGATTTGTCATTTAACGAAGCAACGAATTGTTTATTACTTTTATATTCGTAAAAGCTTCCCGTACTTGATTTTCGGGCATGTCCAATTCAATAAATCGTCTTTTATCCGCCGGGAGTAAAACTTGATCTCCTCGTGTTCGAGCTGGAATTATCTCGTCTAGCGCATCATGCAGTCGTATTTTGTCATGTGGAATAGATAGGGCAATTTCCGCGGAACCTCGTGCATGCCAATAAACGACCATCGTTTTTTTGTTTCTTTCAAAAATAAATGCTCGAATTTCATTTGTATCATCTAAATCAATCAATTCGTACGGGTATAACTCATATGCTCCTTTATTATTCTTTAAAAGGATATGTTCTTGTGTGGTATTTTTCAA
>JAENWZ010000305.1 GCA_016649795.1 Proteiniphilum sp.
CATTTTCCCAAGGGACTGACCAACGTGACCGAACATCCCGGCTTCTACTGGGCTACAAACAACGCAGCCCATTCGCGTCAGGATATTGTGATTTATCAGATCCCCTACACCTCTGAAACTGTGTTCGAGAAGGATTCACTCATCGCGTTACGCAATCAGATGCTGGGCAAGTACATCAAAGGCTCTTTCGACTCAGAGATGACTACTGCAGAGATATACCCCCCCGATTACCGCAGGATTGAAGTGAACGGTATCTTCCGTGCCGAGCTGCGCGGCTTGTGGGAGATGACTGCCGATATGATGGGAGGCCCCTTTGTGATGCATGCCTTCGTGAATGAAAACACCGGCATGGTGGTGATCGTGGAGACCATGGTCTATGCGCCGGAAAAAAACAAACGCAATCTTATGCGTAATCTGGAAGCTACCCTCTACACTATCAGCATGCCTAAACCGGAAGGTGTGGAAATTGTATCATAACTGTTAATTGAAGTTCGTTAAAAAATATTTTCATGTCAGATTTATTAAAAGTGGGAATTACCCATGGTGATGTCAATGGTGTTGGATACGAAATCCTGTTGAAAGCTTTCTCTGATGCACGACTGCTCGAGTTGTGCCATCCCGTGGTCTACGGTTCATCCAAGTCGGCCTCCTATCACCGCAAGGTGCTGGGTGGCGAAACCGCCAACTTCCATATTATTTCCCGTATAGAGGAGTCGCATGAAGGGAAGGTCAATCTCGTAAACTGCGTGAAAGAAGAGATAAAGATTGAGTTGGGTACAGCCAGCGCCGAAGCAGGAGAATCGGCTTACATAGCGCTGGACAGCGCCGCCCGGGATCTTACCGACAGGAAGATTGATCTTTTGGTGACCCTTCCCATCAATAAAGAGACAATCCAAAACGAACATTTTCAATTTCCCGGACATACCGAGTTTCTGGAGGAACGTTTCTCTAAAAAAGGAGAGAAGGCGTTGATGATACTGGCTACCGAAACACTGCGTGTGGCACTGGTCACGACACATCTGCCCCTCTCGGAAGTTTCGTCCGGAATCACCAAAGAGCTGATCATGGAGAAGCTGAAGACCCTGGATCTCTCTCTGAAGCGCGATTTCAGGGTGGAGAACCCACGTATCGCCGTACTGGGACTGAATCCCCACGCCGGAGAGAACGGTCTGCTGGGAAATGAGGAGAACGAGATCATCGCTCCCGCCGTGAAAGAAGCACAGGATAAAGGAATCCTTTGTGCAGGTCCATTCGCAGCAGACGGTTTTTTCGGTACCGGACGCTACAAGCAGTTTGATGCAGTGCTGGCGATGTATCACGACCAGGGACTGATCCCTTTCAAGACCATCGCCATGGATGCGGGCGTCAATTTTACGGCCGGACTCCCTATCGTACGCACCTCACCCGATCACGGTACTGCTTACGATATAGCGGGAAAGAACATCGCTTCGGAAGAATCTTTCCGCCAGGCAATCTATATGGGAGTCAACATCTGCAGAAACCGTACTGTCTACGATATGCCATTTGAGAACCCGCTCCGCAAGATGTTCTTCGACCGTGGCAGAGATGATGAGAAGCTGGATCTGACGAAGGAGGAGGAGGAATAGACCTTCACGGCTTATCCCTCAACAGCTCATAATAACAATGCTGCAATCTGCTTCTCCAGCTTCACTAGATCTTTGGTGAAGTTGCGGATACCTTCAGCCAGTTTCTCGGTGGCCATCGCATCCTCATTCATCATCCAGCGGAAGCTCTTTTCATCCACCGCTATCTTTTCAAGATCCATCGTCATAGCTGTATCGGCATCCAGTTTTTTCGTTAATCTGCCTTCGGCCTGCTCCAGCTCCTTCAAAAGCACGGGGGAGATGGTGAGCAGATCACATCCTGCCAGCTCGCATATTTCACCAATGTTTCTGAAACTGGCACCCATCACCTGGGTGGGATAACCGAACTTTTTATAGTAGTTGAAAATCTGGGTTACCGATAGTACACCCGGGTCTTCCGAAGCAGCTATCTCAGATACACCCCTATCTTTTTTGTGCCAGTCGAGGATTCGCCCTACAAAAGGTGAGATCAAACGTACACCCGCTTCTGCACAGGCAATGGCCTGCACCTGCGAGAAAAGCAATGTCAGATTGCAGTGAATACCCTCTTTCTCAATAATTTCGGCAGCTTTAATCCCCTCCCATGTTGAGGCTACCTTTATTAAGATTCGTTCACGGGGGATACCTGCATCTTCATAAAGCCTGATCAGTTCACGTGCTTTACGCACGCTGGCTTCGGTGTCGAACGAGAGACGGGCATCCACCTCAGTAGAGACACGGCCGGGAACAATCTTCAGGATCTCCAGCCCAAAATTAACTGCCAGTTTATCAACTGCTTTGGTTAGCTGGACAGACCTTTCGGACGAGGACTGCTTTGCATAAATGATCGCTTCTTCAATAAGATGTTTGTACTTTTCATCCTGCGATGCAGCATATATCAGCGACGGGTTAGTGGTGGCATCGATAGGCTTATA
>JAENWZ010000152.1 GCA_016649795.1 Proteiniphilum sp.
CCGGGGAAAAGATTCAAAACGAAGATGTGTTGAAAAAACTTCGCGGTGAGAAAGGCTCGGAAGTGAAGCTGGGTATAAGGAGAGATAACGGAAGCCGTTTAACTGATATTACCGTGACGCGTGGTGATATCCCTATGAGTAGTGTGAATGCTGCCTATATGCTCACTGATAAAACAGGCTTCATCAAATTAGGGAGAAATTTCGGATTTAACACCTTTAGCGAATTTATCTCTGCCATATCTAAATTGAAAAGTCAGGGTGCAAGAGCATTTATAATCGATTTACGAGGCAATGCGGGTGGATCACTCGAGATTGTTGTCGCCATGGTGAACGAGTTTCTGAACAGAGGAGATCTTATTGTATATGCAGAGGGCCGTAATTTCCCGCGGACCGATAACTATGCCAACGGTTCAGGTACCTGTAAAGAGGATGATGTGATCGTACTGGTGGACGAGTTAAGTGCATCAGCCAGTGAAATTTTTGCAGGAGCCATCCAGGATCATGACAGAGGTTTGGTGATTGGCAGACGTTCTTTTGGTAAAGGGCTGGTACAAAGCCAGCGAAATTTCCCCGATGGATCAGCAGTAAGACTCACTGTCGCCAGATATTACACTGCTTCAGGCCGATCTATTCAGCGTGGTTACGAAAAAGGGAAGTACGATGAATATGAGATGGATGCCATCAATCGTTATCTGGAAGGTGATTATATCAATGTAGATACGATGAACAACCTCTCTCCCTATAAAACGCTGGGAGGCAGAACGGTGTTCGGAGGAGACGGTATTATGCCCGATATTTTCGTCGCACGTGATACTGTCGGCATCAACTCCTATTACAATACGGTCGTGAATAAGCGATTGGATGAGAAATACGCAATGACCTATTCCGATATGTACAGGAACAAGTTAAGCCATTTTGATAACTGGCAGGATCTCTATCATTATTTACGGCAGCAGCCGCTTTTGTTGAATCTTGTTAGTTTTGCCGATCATAACGGCATCAGAAGAAGACCCTATTATATTCAGGAGTCAGGTGAACTCTTTGAGAATACGATGTACGCCTATATCGTGAGAAATTTCTTTGGCGAGGAGGCTTTCTGGGCTGCTTATTATAAAAAAGACCCTTTGGTGAAAAAAGGTGTTGAACTTATTGAATCGGGTAAAGCATCATACGAATCAGTTGTGAACGAGGATTATAAATACTAACAGAGATGTTTTTCCGTAGCAATGATTATTTATATGTCCTATGCACATGTTCAATGAAATTGTTTGTAACTTTGCTTTCCCTAAGCGTTTAACGGGAATTAAAATTTAACGTTATCTTTATGAGTAAGATATTTCAGAATTTTTTGTCCAACAGGGTTTTGTCCCGCTTTTCCATATTTGTGATCGACAATTTGATGATCGTTTTTTCATGTTTTACCATGTACTTTGTGAAATACGGTTTCGAAAAATTAACGCAGGAAGTGAGAAATGATGGAATGATGTTGTGTCTGCTTCTCATTGTTTTTAATACGATCACATTTATTTCATTTCGCACGTTCAGAGGTATCCTGCGATTTTCCTCTTTCTCCGATCTTATGCGGATTATTTATGCGTTGGTTTTGGGGTATGCTCTCACATACGTTGTTGTTGTTTTTCTGATTAGAATTACTGCCAGTTTTTATATAACTAACGTCATTTTTGCTGCGATTTTCTTACTCAATATGTTCTTAATGATATTTTCGAGAATTTTGGTGAAGGAGGTCTATGAGGCAATCACCGGCAGAAATGTCAAGCCGATAAGTGTTTTTATATACGGTACGAAACAGGCCGGTATCAGTGTCGCTAAAGCGTTGAAAGGAAACAACGAATTCAACTATCGGGTACTCGGGTTTATCTCTGATGAAAACCATATGATTGGAAAGGAACTGATGGGAGTAACCATATATGCCAACAATGAGAACCTTTTCAGAACATTGGAGGCCAAAGATGTGAAGACAATCATCGTATCGCCTCAAAAGATGGAAGAGATTAAGAACTCAAATCTGCTGGCCAATTTCGTGGATCACAATATATCCCTGCTCACCACGGTTCCCGTTAACGAATGGAGCGGGGCCATTATAAGCAGGGAGCAGTTGAAGGATGTACAGATTGAAGACCTGCTGCCGCGTGATCCGATACACATCAATATGCTGGAGATTGCTTCTAACCTTGAAGGAAAACGTGTTTTGGTTACCGGAGCAGCCGGCTCCATCGGAGGTGAAATTGTGCGTCAGGTTGCTTCGTTTAATCCTTACAGCATCATACTTATCGATCAGGCAGAAACACCTCTTCATGATATGCGGCTGGAGCTGCAGGAGAAATGGAGGGATTTGCGCACAGAAATAGTTGTGGCGGATATAGGGAATGCCTCACGTATGGAGAAGGTTTTTGCAAAGACACAGCCTCAATTCATTTTTCATGCTGCCGCCTACAAGCATGTGCCCATGATGGAGGACAATGTTTCGGAATCGGTACAGACAAACATTTTGGGGGCGAAGATAGTAGCTGATCTGGCGGTGAAGTACGGCGCGCAAAAATTTGTGATGGTTTCTACCGATAAGGCAGTGAATCCCTCGAACGTGATGGGTTGTTCTAAAAGAATCTGTGAAATCTATGTACAGGCCCTGGCAAAACATGTGGAAAGAACCGGGCTTAAATCCACTCAATTCATCACAACTCGTTTTGGAAACGTGTTGGGATCTAACGGCTCTGTGATACCACTGTTCAGGGATCAGATTAAGCATGGCGGACCGGTAACGGTCACTCATCCTGAAATAATTCGTTATTTTATGACTATTCCCGAAGCGTGCCAGCTGGTGCTGGAAGCCGGATCTTTTGGGAAGAATGGTGAGATTTATATTTTCGATATGGGTAAACCGGTGAAGATACTCGATCTGGCAAAAAGAATGATACGTCTGTCGGGATCGAAGAATGTGAAGATTGAATTTACCGGATTGCGTAACGGTGAGAAGCTCTATGAGGAGTTGCTGAACATTGCCGAACATAGCAGGCCCACCCGTCATGATAAGATTATGATAGCTGAAGTTAGGGAGTATGGATATGCTGAGGTGAGCCAAAAAATTGATGCGCTGATCAAAGCCTCATACGATTATGACGATATGCGTACGGTGAAAAAGATGAAAGAGATTGTTCCTGAGTTTCAGAGTATCAACTCACCTTACGAGGCTGTTGACCGATTGCTTGAGAAGATAGCGAAAAATGGAGCTCTTGCAAAAGGATAGACATTTTTACTGTTCGCTTAAATCACTCTGCGTATCACAAAGTTTTGTATAATAGCCCCCCTGTGCATATAAAGAGGCGTGTTGTCCCGATTCCACTATCTGCCCCTCTTTCAGTACGTAAATTTCATCGGCATTTTTAATGGTTGATAACCGGTGTGCGATCACTATGGTTGTGCGGTTTTTCAACAAGTTCTCCAATGCTTCCTGCACCATCCTTTCTGAATCACTATCCAGTGCCGATGTGGCTTCATCTAAAATCAATATTTCCGGGTTTTTTAATATTGCCCTGGCTATACTGATTCGTTGTCGCTGCCCTCCCGATAATTTTCCGCCCCGGTCGCCAATGTTCGTGTGGTACCCTTTTTCCGTAGTAGAGATAAATTCGTGGGCGTTGGCAATTTTTGCCGCTTCAATAACCTGACTCTCCGTCACATCATTTACGCCGAAAGCAATATTATTGTGAAAACTATCATTAAATAAAATGGCTTCCTGATTGACGTAGCCCACAAGCGATCGTAGATCATGCAGTTTCACATCTTTGATATTGATCTCATCGACGTAAATCCCGCCATTTTGTATATCATAGAAACGGGGGAGAAGGTCAGCAAGCGTTGATTTGCCTGATCCTGATTGTCCAACCAGGGCGATTGTTTTACCTTTTTCTATTTTCAAACTCACGCCTCTGATCACCCAGTCGTTGTTGTATTTAAACCATACATCCTTGTACTGAATAGTTTCGCTGAAAGTTAATGTTAACGGATCGTTAGGTTCAGAAATAGGGTTGTCGGCATGCAGTATCCTGTCGATACGTTCCATCGATGCCAGGCCTCGTTGTATCGCATAGGCAGATTTTGAGAACTCCTTGGCCGGATTAATAATGCTGTAGAAGATGGTCAGATAGTAGATAAAGGTGGCGGCATCGATCAGGCCCCTGCCACCCAGTATCAGTGAGCCTCCAAACCAAAGCACGATAGCGATGGTGATGGTTCCCAAAAGTTCGCTCATAGGGTGTGCAAGCTGTTGCCTGCGGGCTATCCTGTTCGACATCCGCCTGAACTCATTGCTTCCCTTGTGAAACCGTCCAGAAATTTTGCTTTCTGCATTGAACGCCTTGATTACCCTCAGTCCGCTTAAGGTCTCTTCCACCTGCGACATCAACTCTCCCCACTTGTTTTGCGCCTCAAATGAGCTTCTTTTAAGGGTTCTGCCCACTCTGCCCATGATGAATCCCATCCCCGGCAGCACGATCAGCACAAAGAGTGTGAGCTGCCAGCTCAGGATGGTCATTGTGGCAAGATAGATAATGATGAGGATTGGGTTCTTGAACAGCATATCGAGTGAGCTCATTACCGAGTTCTCCACCTCATTCACATCTCCCGATATCCTTGATAATATATCTCCTTTTCTCTCTTCCGTGAAAAAACCGATGGGTAAGGTGAGTATCTTGTCGTTTATCCTGTTGCGGATATCTTTCACCACGCCTGTTCTTATTGGTATAATAAAGTAAGATCCCAGATATGCGGTACCCGTTTTCAGGAGAGTCATCACAATCAGTATAACCGCTAACATCATCAAAGTGAAACTGCTTCCGTGTGTCTCCATAAATTGCGTAATGAACCAGTTCACATTGTTAAATGCGGTATCAATAAAGGAATAATCAGGATTGGACCATTGGATAAATGAAAATGTTTTCGTGTTAACCTTAAATAGTACCTGAAGAATAGGTATTATGGTTGCCAGCGAAAAGACATTCAATATGGCGGTAAGGATGTTGAAAAAAAATGTCAGAGACAGATATTTCCTAAATGGAGGCAGGAATCTTTTTAGTATTTGTATAATACCTTTCATCTATAGTATACTTTTTATCGTGTTGTAGCAAAAAAAAATGGGTCATTTGAATAATTACGCGAAGATACTCATAAAATGTGGTTCGATTGAAAAAAGTGATTCGTTTTCTTGTGACGAATGAAGTCGCAAACCGGACATCTTTTGAGAATTTTGAATCAGTTTTGTCGATTTTCACGATGATTTGAGTCGGATTCAACCCTATTTTTAGTTCGAAAGGTCAGCATTTTTTTATTAAAATTTCATGATCCCGTTTTCTATTGCGAATTTCCGAAAAAAAGTTGATTTTTTTTTACTCTTTTAGTCCCCTGATAATCTTATTTTTGTCTGCCGTATTGGGGGGTGTACAGGAGAAATATTGAATATTATTCGTTATTTTGTTTGGATGGTATAGAAACAATCCATATCTTTGCACCCGCTTTTGAAAGGAACACCACCAGAAAAAGCAAGCGAGAAGCGATCTTTAGATATTTACATACACATTTTATAAGACATAAAGCAGAGTATACAAGGGTCTGTACTTCTTTCAAGGAAGAAACAGGCAATTTGGTACCCGTTCAATAAATTAAAAGGAGCTATTTCGTTAAACCAGATGAGCAGAAGCAAACTTGTTTGATTATGCCATGGCGAGAAATAGTTTCCGACAGGAATAAATAAATCGTGAATCCGGGAGTTATTTTGAAGGGATACAAACGACTTTAACGTATAGGATATTTTTTATTACCGATA
>JAENWZ010000315.1 GCA_016649795.1 Proteiniphilum sp.
GCAGTGAGGAGTATGGCGATCCCTTTTTTCATTCTTTTCTGTCGGATTTTTCGCTTTTGGAATACAAATATAACAATTACAAAACAATATAACACCATAATTGTTTAAAAAATTGATTGACTGATCTTTCGGTAGAGCATTGCTGTCCTTTCAAAATCCCGTAAACGCAATGTCACCTCACTCCCTTAAGTAGCCATCTTTTCTCACGAGCGATTATTATACAGGAAAAGGTATTATTTTTGTACCTGAGTTTAAAGGTTAAGCATTTGGCAAAGAGTGCTGTTGTTGAATACAGGGTTCAATAAATTCTAAATCATATGAATAATTATGGAACAAAAATGCAGTGAATGCTCTTTGAGGGCGAAATATGACGAGAAACCGAGCTCTTTTGGTGGCAGGTTCTGGCGATGGCACATCAATTTCTGTCCGGGTTGGAAAGCTTACTTTCGTTCTCTTAGTACGGAGGAGCAACAACGAATGAGGGAGAGATATCATTTTAAAAAATACTCTTCCTGACAGAGACAGAGATCTACGGTATGTCATCCACCGCCACTATTACTTTGAATCGCTCATAGTGGTACGTGCGTATATCAGGAACCGCTATCCGGAGTTTGCTGATATAAGGAAGATTGGAACAGAGAGTTAGAATCCGAAGTCATCAATCACTGTTTCCTCCACCTCTTCCTCTGCCAGCTCAATGACGTTCTGCGATGCCAGCCCCTCCACATAAATGGCTTTGAAAGGAATGGCGGGGCAGACATATTCACAGCCCCCGCATCCCACACATATCTCCTGATTGATCTCCGGGATGGTTAGCGAATCTTTGTAGGGAACCATATGCACCGCTTGTGTGGGACAGTGTTCCGAGCAAGCGCCGCAGCTGGTTTCATCATAGTAGACAATACAGTTTTCAATGATCAGCTGTACCTTCCCCATCTGTGTATGGTTCTTCTCTTCTTTTGTTAACGGGAGTATGGCTCCAGTGGGACACACATCACCGCAAACGGTGCAGTCGTAGTTGCAAAAACCTTTATCGAAATAGAGTTTTGGCTGCATCATTCCTCCCAGCCCATATTCCAGAAATGCGGGTTTAATCACGTGCGACGGGCATTTGCTCACGCAGAGATGGCACGAGATACATTTTTCCTGCAGATGATCGAATGAGGGTACTCCCGGAGGAGCAATGGGTATTTGTCTTTTTAATTCCCTTTTCGGATTCAGTCCGTTGGTGACCTCCTGTGCGATCAGATTCCCTGCGGCTAACCCGGTAATAAGAGAAGCGGACAGGAAACGGCGTTTCGATTCATCCACCGCTTTGTTTTCCTTCATGTAGCTGTATGCCGGTACGCTCTCTGTCACCTTTTTCTTTCCCTGCTTCACCAGTCTGTATTTCATCGCATCGCGGTTGCAGCTCTCTATACAGTTGTAGCAGGTAATGCATCGGCTGTAATCAATCTGTTTATTTTTTGAATCGATACAGGATGCCTTGCATTTCATGCTGCACAATCCACAACTATTGCAGTTCTCATCGACGAACTGTATCTTAAAGAGCGAGAATTTGCTCAGAAATCCGAGAGTGGTACCTACCGGACAGATGGTGTTGCACCAGGTTCTTCCGTTTTTCCATGCCAGGTATCCGATCACCGCCAGTGTGATCAGGGATATCAGGGTAGAAGAGAGGCCCAGTAGATAGATGCTTACTTTGTAGAAGGTGTAATTATCGAATGAGGTGAAGATGGTTCCCAGCAGATTGTTGCCCGCCAGGTAGGCAGGACGGACAAGGTGCGTAACCATTCTTCCGTATGCACCATAAGGATCGAGCAACCCCACCAGAAAAGTGAACCCGAAAATGAAAGCGACAACTGTCGCTGCCAGCATACTCCAACGCAGCACTTTTTTAGCCTGGCTGTAGTTGTATTTTTTCTTTTTGATGAATCTTTTGGAAAACCATGACACGATATCCTGATAAATACCCATGGGACAGATGGATGAGCAGTATACTCTGCCCAATATAAGTGTGAGTGCAAGAAGAAAGAGAAGAATAAAAATATTGAGAGCAAGAAGTGCGGGAATTAACTGTATCTCAGCCAGAAAATGGAGTCTCCAGGGTAGCAGATCCCTGAAATCAAGAAAATAGAGCGTGATGAGAGAGAAGAGGATCACTGAGAGAGTAACACGAATCTTTTTTAACATGATGCTTGCTTTCAATTTGGAATTGTGTTTTGTACGCTGCAATTTATACGAGACAGATTGTCTGGCCTCGCACCATTACCTGAAAAACGACTTGGTTCATTGAACGGTCCAAAATATTGAAAGAATCCGGTGGTTTTTACCGGATTCTTTCAATAGTAACAGAAAATAATAAAATACAAATTACATGCGTAATCTTCTGATATTCAGATTTTCAAGATCCATTGTTCCCACTCCCA
>JAENWZ010000370.1 GCA_016649795.1 Proteiniphilum sp.
ACGGACTTACCGTGAACACGTACGATTACACTCTCCCGATGTTGATCTTCACCAGCTTTGGTGTGCTGGCACTTGTGTTTGCTTTCCTGCTGAAAGCAGAGGATAAAAAGAAAGGGTACGGACTGGAGTCACCCAATATTGTAAAAGAATAGATTGGAACGGTTTTTGTCTGTTATAGAAGTGAATGTGAAATAGAACAACTTATTCAGAATTATTTAAAGGACCGGGCAGGTTTTTTATCCTGCCCGCTCATTTTAATTTATCCTATTTGTGTGAGTGTGAACGAAACAGTATCAGATTACTTTAAACGTATAGTCTCCTGATCCCACTTCAACCACAATAAATTTCTCATCCTCGTTTAAGAATTTTACGCCAGGGATTTTGGAGAGATTTGTACCGTTTTCAGTAACCTTCTTACTGTCTGAAGTCGGGATGTATAGAGTGGCACGGGTATTACCCGGTACAGTCACGTTCCATTCGAAAGAGTCATTGTTTTTAGTCCAGTCACTTTTAATCAATCCATGTACTGAGTGATAGGTAGCAGTGACATGATCTAATCCCTCAATCATATAGGGTTGCATATGGATCTTTTTAAATCCGTTGCTGCCTGTAGCATTTTTTATTCCACCCAGATTCTCGTAGAACCAGACATTAAGGTCTCCCAGTAACATCACATGGTTGTGTGAATTCATAGCAGGATCGGCTGTATTCCCGTTCCAGAGCTCCCAGATGGTGGTTGCTCCGTTTTCGATCATGTATCCCCAGCTGGGATAATCCCGGTTGGTGGCAATCCTGAAAGCAATATCACTGCGTCCATAGTTGGATAATCCACGCATCAGAAATTGAATGCCAACCAAACCCGTACTGACATGGCCATCGAACTCTTCGAGTGTTTTCTTTTCAATATTGGCAAAAACTTTCTCTTCATATCCTTCAGGTACCAATCCAAATGATAAGGAGAGGATATTGGCTGTAACGGTGTTGTTGCTGTACTGTGCTGTCTCCTGATTGAAAAATTTCTCGTTATAAGCAGCCTTCACGAGCTGTGCCTGATCGGCAAATTCTTTGACATCGTCCGGTTTATTTTGAAGCTGTGCGAATTTTTCCAGTAAAGATAACATCCGATAATAGAAGGAAGTACCCAGTAATGTCCCATCGGTTTTGCGGGCTGGGTCGGCAGAGTGAATCAGTTCCGGTGATTCAGGAGGCATACACCAGTCGCCATACAGGTCACGTGGCATGAGGTTATTCTCCATATATTGATCACGCATGTAATAGATCCATTTTTTGATCGATTCATAATGTGACACAATGGGTCTTATGTCGCCATATTGTTCGTAAAGCATATCCGTTATGATGACATATGCAGCAGGCCACGTCATGTTGTCGTTATAAAGTCGCCAATATGCCGGGGCAACATCCGGGATGCTTCCCTTCTCATTCTGAGCCTCCTCAATATCATCAAGCCATTTTGCATAGAGGCTATGGTTATTAAATATGAAACTTTCTCCATGTGAACCGGTGGCTCTGTCACCCAGCCATCCCATGCGTTCATCTCTCTGAGGGCAATCGGTAGGCATTCCACGGTAGTTACCACGGATACCCCAGTACGCGTTTTGATAGATCTGATTGATGGTTGTGTCGGATGTCTCAAAATGTCCAATGGTTTCCATTTCATCATAGATCACTTTCCCCTCAAAATCA
>JAENWZ010000138.1 GCA_016649795.1 Proteiniphilum sp.
CAATCTGGATAGAATATCTTCCAGCTTACGGGCTTGTAAACCGGATAAATTACTAAATTTGTCTTCCGTAATGCCGGCAAAAGAGGTGCCGTATATCTCCCCGAAGATTAGGCGGTTGAGAACCGATATCTCCGATGTGGTGTATACTCCTTCCAATTCCTGCCGAATATAATGAGTGTAATGCTGCATGACAACGATTTACCTTTTGAACGATGATGATTCACATGAAGGATCTGCCGATTGAAGCCGGCCGATGCTTGACAAAGCAAAGATAAAGAAAATGGAGCAAAATCCGATATTTATGCACAGATGCATTCAACTTGCCCGTAAAGGTGAAGGTTTCACCAAACCCAACCCAATGGTAGGAGCTGTAATTGTGCACAACAACAAGATCATCGGTGAAGGGTACCACCGGCAGTTTGGCACTGCCCACGCCGAAGTGAACGCCATCGCTTCTGTCAGGGATCAATCACTTCTTCCGGAATCAACCATCTATGTCTCTCTTGAGCCCTGCGCTCATCACGGCAAAACACCGCCGTGTGCGGATCTGATTATTTCCAGAAAGATACCCCGTGTGGTGGTGGCAATCACAGATCCCAACCCGAAGGTTGCCGGTAAGGGAATCGAGAAGATGAGAAAGCACGGTGTTGATGTTTCCTTAGGTATGCTCGCGGAAGAAGCCCGGGAGCTGAACAGGATCTTCTTCGTCAACCAGCTATACAACAGACCTTTTGTGATATTGAAATGGGCGCAGAGCAAGGATGGATTCATGGATCTTCACCGCATATCACTTGAGGAGAAGAGTCCTGTCAAAATATCCAACAGCATCACACACAGCATCGTACACAAATTCCGCACGCAAGTGCAGGGTATCATCGTGGGAACCAACACAGCGTTGCTGGATAACCCACAGTTAACCGCCAGAAAGTGGTTTGGCAATCATCCGGTCAGAATAGTGATTGACAGGGAAAACAAGATCCCGCCTGCTTCAGCATTGTTCGACGGGACAGCATCCACCATTGTTTTCACGGCATCACCTCCCGATGATTCGTGCCAGTATGAACATGTTAAACATATAATAATTGACTTCTCAAAAGATACTATTACACAGATAGTCAACTATCTGTATAACGAAAATATCTACTCTCTTTTGGTAGAAGGCGGGGCCAAACTGTTATCCTCATTTATTGAGAGAGAGATGTGGGATGAGGCGTTGGTTGAGAGCTCGGGGAAGTTGCTTCTGTCCGGGGTAAAAGCACCTGATATACAAGGAGAAGTAACAAGTACTAAAAAATATTTAGATTCTGTTCAATTTCATATAAAGAGTAAAATAAGTCGAAATATTCTTTAAATATTCATTTTAATATGGTTAAAGCGAAAAATCTTTCTACTTTTGCATATCTTAAACGTGCTGTACAATATTTTTGAAACAAATGAGATCTAAATATTTCCTCCTGGCATCGGTGCTTGTCATGAACTTGTTGCTCTTCTCCTCTTGCCTTAATTCATCCGATGAGAACATCGAATATTCACCCGATGCACAGATTTACGCATTCTCCATGTCATCCAGAGCTGACACATCTAACCTGTTATCCGCTACTCAATTCACTATTGATCAGATAAACGGTAAAATATTCAACAAGGAACCGTTACCCTATCAATTTCAGGTCGACAGTGTCCTGCTGAACATCAGTGGTCCGAGCTCTTACAGTTTTTTTATTCAGGTATTGCTCAAATTGCAACCCGACAGCACCTTTTTATGGATGCAATCGGACTCTGTAGCCGTGAACAGGTTGAGTGAAATAATCACGACAGCCCCGGACGGTGAAACGACAAAATCATATAATTTTGAGTTGAATATATATCAACAGGATCCCTATATCCTCTCATGGGAGAAAAGACAGAATAACTATCTCTCCAGCCCTGTAGAGTCACAAAAGACGATTGCTTTCAACAACCTGTTCATCACCTATTGGCTGTCAGGTACGGATATGAAAGCAGCTACGACCCTTATAACCGACGGTGTGAACTGGAGTGAAACGAATCCGACAGGACTACCTCATTCCGCTGATCTTTCAACGCTTGTAGCTTCAGGTAATGCTGTCTACCTGTTTGACGACATTTCCGAGAGTGTCTATAAATCGACTGACGGAGTGACCTGGAATCCGGTAACCGCACCATATACCGTGAGAGCAATGTATGGAGAGCTGCCTGCTGCAACCGGTGGTGGTATTCTGACAGCGATAAACCACAACGATACGCTTAAGTTTGCAAAGACAACCGATTTCACCGCAATGACACTGATGAATAGAGTACCTGACGATATGCCGTTAAAAGATTTTTCAACCGCACAAATAGATGATCCCACCTCTTACTCCATTAAATACATCCTTTTATCTGGTGGTACAAAGGCAGACACTACTCCCAATAATGGCATCTGGATTCTTCAGGAGAAAAACGGGAAGATCACTTATATTGCTTCAAGAGTACCGGGATCGGTTTCTCTGAGTGGAAGCAGCCTTTTCTTTTACGATAACAAACCCTATCTGATGACAACATCGTCAGAAAAAAACATACTTATCTATTCGGAAAACTCCGGACTGGATTGGATTGAGGCGGGAGAGAACCAACAATTGCCGGCTGACTTTAACAAGAGAACAGATGCATCGATTATCACCGATGCAGACAACTATATATGGATATTCGGCGGAATATCAGCAATCCAGACTCAACTAGTTGATGTATGGAGAGGAAGACTCAATAAATTTGCAGGGATTTAAACGATCCTCTGCACATTCGTTATGAATGTGATAATTTATTGCCTGATTTTGCGTTACAATAGAAAGTTTCACCAAATCAGGAATAAAGAATGAAAAGGTTAAAAGAAACCACATTAATCTCTTTTTTAGTGACCCTGCTTTTTCTTTTCACATACACTGCAACCATCCGCTCTCAGGAGTATAAATATGAGATTGGAGGTGCTGCAGGGAGTTCGTTCTATATGGGAGATGCCAATAAAACGAGATTATATCTCCATCCGGGCATCACAGGAGCTCTTTTGGTCAGGTACAATATCAGCTTTCATTGGGCTGTGAAAGCGAACCTGCTGGCAGGAAATGTTTCCGGAAACACGGAAGATTCAGGGAACATTTTCCCTTTTGAACAACAGTCAGCTTTTCATCGTACCTTTGCAGAACTGGGCACACAGGTGGAGTTCAATTTTTTCCCCTACAGCGACAAGTACGCTTATATCGGGACTAAACCATACACTCCTTATCTGTTTGCCGGTGCCGGAGTCACTTATGCCACGGGAGAAAAAGATTTCCTGAATGCAAATATACCTTTGGGTGCAGGGTTTAAGTATAAAATAAATGACAGAATGAATATCGGTATTGAGATTTCTATGAGGAAACTGTTAAGTGACGATTTCGACGTCACACAGAATAATCAGGGATGGAGCCTAAACAGTCCATTCGGTATCGAGAGCAGTCCCCTGAAAAATCAGGACTGGTATTCAATCACAATGATTTACCTGACATGGGATTTCGGAATGCGAGAAGATCCCTGTCACGGCAACTAAAAATAAGCCGTAAAAGAGATGTCGTTAATTGACAAACTTGATCATAACCGTCTTCCCTGCCATATAGCCGTCATCATGGACGGAAACGGACGCTGGGCTAAAGCCAGAGGTCTGAGCAGAGGCGAAGGACACAGAGAAGGTGTTGGAGCGATCAGGAAGGTGGTGGAAGCCGCCTCCAAAGCATCGGTCCAATACCTGACTCTTTACGCTTTTTCAACAGAGAACTGGAGTCGTCCCTCAGAAGAGGTGGACGGATTAATGGATCTGATGGTATATGCCATCACCAGGGAGACAGCTGATTTGAAAAAAAACGGTGTCAGGATTGCGTACATTGGGGATATGGAGCGATTGCCCGAAAATGTCTGTGCGGCACTACAGGAGTGTATCCGTGAAACAGCAGGAGGAGAGAGACTCACCCTCGTACTTGCCTTAAGTTATTCGTCTAAATGGGAAATTGCTGAAGCAACACGGAAAATAACCAGTGACGTTACCAAAGGTATTATACAGGAAAAAGATATAAATGAAGATACCATTAGCAGGTATCTCACCACCCGCGATCTTCCCGATCCTGATTTGCTGATAAGGACAGGAGGAGAACAAAGGATAAGTAATTTTCTTTTGTGGCAATGCGCCTATGCGGAATTTTATTTTACGGATACCTTTTGGCCCGATTTCGGTGAGGAAGAGCTTTACGAAGCGATACTTAACTATCAAGGGCGCGAAAGGCGATTCGGCAAAATCAGCGAACAGATTTAATTTGAACAATAACTGGTCTACACTGAACAACAGACAGTCAGAGAAAAAGAAATATATCACAATGTTGAAGAAAACATTCCATTTACTTCTATTATTCATAATACTTTCACATGCAGCATCATTGGCACAAACCAACGACTCAATACAATCTGCCGTACCGGGTGAGCTAAGGGTGAACTATACCGCTCCCCCAAGGAAATACTACATTGCCGATATTGATGTGACAGGTGTCGAGGGTACTATGTATGAGGACCAGAAATTTGTCCTTGTAGGTTTTTCCGAACTCAAGAAAGGACAGGAGATTCAGATTCCCGGTGAAGAGATCTCAAAAGCCCTGAAAAGATTTTGGCGTCAGGGACTCTTCTCTGATGTGAAAATATTGCAAACCAAGGTGGTTGGCGACAGTGTCTGGCTCGAGATACGCCTTACCGACCGTCCCAGAGTAACTGATATCCGCTATTTTGGAATGAAGAAAAGTGAACAGGAAGATATTGAGGAGAAGATTGGTTTCGTAAAAGGGAATCAAATCACACCTCCCCAGATTGACAGAGCTGAGACCATGATCAAAAGCTTTTTCGAAGATAAAGGCTTTGGCGATGCTGAAGTGACCATTTTCCAGCGCGCCGACAGCACGCAGAGAAATCAGGTATTTCTGGAGATCACGGTCGACAAGAAAGAGAAACTGAAGGTAAAAAGTATACTGATAGAAGGGAATGAGGCTATTTCGGACAGTAAGCTGAAATGGGCGATGAAAAAAACAAACGAAAAGGGAAAGATCAAAAATATCTTCCGTGCGAAAAAGTTTGTGGAAGATCTGTATGAAGAAGACAAGAGAAATATCATCGACAAATATCAGGAAGAGGGTTATCGCGATGCAGAGATTCTTCGCGACTCGGTTTATAAGCACGATGAAAAAACAGTCAACATTGAAATATTATTGGAGGAAGGACCTCAATACCATATACGTTCGGTTAACTGGGTAGGCAATACGCAGTATCCCTCCGCACAGTTGGGACAGCTGCTCAATATGGCTCCGGGTGATGTCTATAACCAGAAGAAACTGCAGGAAAGATTAATCTCGGATGAAGACGCTGCCGTGAACCTGTATCAGAACAGTGGTTATCTTTTCTCCAATATCGATCCTGTTGAGATAAATATTGAAAGGGACTCTGTTGATCTTGAGCTTCGTGTGGTTGAAGGACCCAAAGCGACCATCAAAAGGGTCATCATTCAGGGTAACGACAGGCTCTATGAAGATGTGATCCGCAGAGAACTAAGAACAAAGCCGGGTGCAGTGTTCAGCAAGGAAGATCTGTTGCGTTCAGTGAGGGAGATTGCTCAAACAGGTCATTTTGACCCTGAGGCGCTCTCAGCCGATATATCACAGGGAATAACTCCCAACCCCGAAGACGGGACAGTAGATATCACCTATCCGCTGACATCGAAAGGAAACGACCAGATTGAATTTTCTGCCGGCTGGGGTGTCACCGGACTGGTGGGTAAACTCAGTTTAAAACTGAATAACTTCTCACTGCAGAACCTGCTGAATCCATCTATGCACAGAGGTATTATCCCTCAGGGAGAAGGACAAACACTCGTACTGAGTGCGCAGACAAACGGCCGCTACTATCAATCCTATCAGTTCCAGTTTTCTGAACCCTGGTTTGGTGGAAAGAGACCCAACAACTTCTCATTAAGCGCTTACTACTCACGGTATACCGGACTTAACAGCGATTATTACTCGCAAAACAGCTATAACAATCCTTATATGTCCGGCTATGGTGGGTCTCCTTACGGCGGATATGGCGGTTACGGAGGTTATGGCGG
>JAENWZ010000341.1 GCA_016649795.1 Proteiniphilum sp.
TGATCGTTCTTACAATCTGAATTATGGCGTGAACTATCGCAACAAACAGAGAGACTTCACCAATCAGTTTGTGGGCGTTCAGTTAATGGGCGTTCGAAAGGATGACGACAATGTGGATGATATCACTTCCATCTTCACCTCACCTTCTTTCGATAGCGGAAAGATCAAAACGATTCCTGCAGATATATATAATGCCACAATGCATGCACTTGCAGGATATGCAACAGTTGGTTTCGACTATGGTGATCTGGACGGGAACGTAGGTGTGAGGTACGAGCAGGATCAGATAGATGTGCAATGGGATATCAACAACGATGATCCTCTGCGTGAACCCAATATAAAAAAAACATACAAGCAGTTTTACCCGAGCTTCAACTTAAGGTATGCACTCAACGAGAAAAACAGTCTGCGCCTCTCGGGAAGTAAAACCATCACATTACCTGAGTTCAAGGAGATTGCCCCTTTTGCCTATACCTCGCCCAACAGTACCATTATACAGGGCACGCCGGAACTTAAAGCGTCTGAGAATTGGAATGCCGACCTGAAATGGGAATACTTTATAACAGCCGATGAATTGTTTTCTGTGGCTGCCTTTTACAAAAATATCAATGACCCCATCAATATCTCCTCTCTGACCGGAGGAGCCGGCTATCTGGTCTATGCGAATACCGGAGAAAAGGCCAAAGTCTTCGGATTGGAAGCGGAGGCACGTCTGAATCTGTACAAAACCGACATCAATGTGGTACGGATAATCCTGAACGGAACAAAGATGTGGGTAGAGCAGGATCTGCTGGAAGCTTATCAGTACAACAACAAAACAACCTCCGGTCTGCAGGGCGCTTCCGATTTGATCGCGAATCTCTCTGTCAGTTATGAGAACAAGCAAAACAGGTGGCTGGCAAGCCTTTCCGGAAACTACTCTTCCGATAGAATTTTCGCTATGGGCAGTCCCAAGGATGCAGAAAACAGAGATTACCTCTACAACGATGAGATCATCGAAAAAGGTTTTGTCTCACTGGATGCCGTGCTGCGCAAAGATTTCAGTGATCATCTCTCACTTAAACTGGTTGCACGCAACCTGCTGAACCCGGAAATGAGAATGACGCAGAATCTGAGAGATTTGAACAGCCGGGAAGAGGAGAATCATGTGGTGGAGTCCTACAAGAAAGGGACGAAGTTGCAATTATCGCTGAATTATACATTTTAAAATAGAATCAAATTGACAACATTATTAAACATCAGAACAATGAAAAAAAATGTTTTATTATTAGGAATTGTAGTGATGATCACATCACTGTTTGTATTCGTCAGTTGTGACGGAGAGGAAGCACTTCCGGAAACAGATCCGGTAGTAGAGCTGCTTGAGAGCGGTGAAATGAAAGGGGTATTGAAAGAAAATTATACATTGAATGCCGCCACAAGTTACAGGTTAACAGGCCAGTTTATCGTGTATGCAGGTGCTACACTGACGATTCCCGCAGGTACCCAGATCATTGCCAATGCATCACAGGGACAGGAAACAGAGACCTACATAGCAGTCATGATGGATGGCAAAATCATGATCAACGGAACGGCGGCTGACCCAGTAGTGATGACCTCTACCAATGCGGAGCCACAAGATTGGGGTGGATTGACCATCTGTGGTAGAGCTACTACCACTGCCGGAGTGGATGCCACTGCCGAGGTGGGTAGCTTCAAGTATGGTGGTACCAATGATGCTGACAATTCAGGAAAAATTAATTATCTGGTCATCAAAGGATCGGGTGCCAAGATCAATACTGAATCTGAGTACAACGGTTTAACGCTTTATGCCGTGGGCACAGGTACTGAGATTAAGAATGTAGCTGTGATCAATGGTGCAGACGATGGTGTGGAGTTCTTTGGCGGCACGGTATCTGCAGAGAACCTCTACTTCGAGAATAACGAAGATGATGCCATCGACTGGACGGAAGGATGGAACGGCACCGTTACCAACGCATATGTTAA
>JAENWZ010000159.1 GCA_016649795.1 Proteiniphilum sp.
CTTCCTGGCTCTCGCACCGGGAAAAGTACTCTCTTATGCACGTAACATTCACACGCTGGAAGAGCTCGACAAAAACGGTTTCGAGGTGGTGACCTCAAACGATGTCATCAATAACAGATACGACATCACATCAGCAAACAAATGTGTGATCACGCTCGAGGGTTCAGAGTTACCACGCGGAGGGGGTGGCCCGAGATGCATGACGATGCCATTGAGAAGAACATCGGTAGAGTGGTAAAGTAGCTCTGTGAATGACTATAAAATTCTTTTTATCTCTTCCAGAGACTGCACCGTGTAAGTGGGTTCAAAACTATCAGGCATCTCTTTTTTGGGGTTGAACCATATCTGTGCTATGCGGCTGTTATGCGCCCCAACGATATCGGCATCCCAGCTGTCGCCGATCATGATCGTCTGGTCACGTCTGGAGTTGCTGTTTTTCAGCGCGTATGTAAACATCCCGGGGTGTGGTTTATTGATACCTGCATCTTCCGAAAGTATAATCTTATCGAAATAGGGCATGAGACCAGCGTTTTCAATCTTCTTGTACTGTACCTCGCGGAAGCCGTTGGAAAGAATATGCATCAGGTATTTCGGCTTCAGGTAATCGAGCAGCTCCATTGTCCCTTCAATCAACCCTGTTTTACGGGTTGTTCTCTCGAGAAAATCATCGCTCAGCCTCTTCGCATACTCCGGATCATCAATACCAAAGGCTCTTACCGGAACCAGGAACCGCTCCACAATCAGTTCCTCTTTTTTGATCTCGCCCTGACGATACAAAGCCCACAGCCGGTGATTACACGGCATATAGACATTGTAATAATCCTCAAAAGATTGGTAGAACTTCCCGTATCCGTAATCGTGATAGATCTCTTTCAGGCACTCCTTACCATTGAGATGGATATCCCACAGTGTATCGTCCAGATCAATAAACAGATTCTTATAAGTCATATCTGTTAACAATCACGGAGTGACCAGTGACCACTCCGCGATAAAAAAATTATTTTTCAAGATTCACGTTTTTATTGTACTTCAACAATCAGATACTTCGTCAAGCTCCAGAAACGTTGCGTATCGGTAATGTGAAAAACCAGGTTACCATCATCACCCTTAACAAGCTCGTAGGTGCCCTCGGGATGGGTCGACCACAGTTTTGCCTTCGGGACATACAACGGGATATCGGTCACATCACGTACATCGATCTGCAAAAAATAATCCTTGTTAAACGTATCCTGCAGTACGCGTGTCTGTTGCAGAAATCCTCCCGAAAGAATCTTCTGATCCTTCAGCTCGCTGGCAGTACCAAAGACATAATAGGCTGTATTTAACATCCTGTCCTGTTCCTGAATGGTGACCGACTGCTGCTCAGCTTCTGTTGCCAGCGCTGTAACATCTTGTGACAGTCGAACAATCTGCTCATCCTTTTGTGCCAGCTCTGTCTGCAATTCGGCCAGACGCGAGGTGCTCTCCTTCATTTCGTTATTCAGTCTGCTGATCGTGTTCTTCAGCGACACGATCTCATTGCTGCTGCCGCTCTGTTTCTTGTTTAGTTCAGCCAGCTGCTGCTTGTTGCGTTGCAGGATCTCATTGATCATCTTGAAATTTTCACTCACACGATCCTTGGTATCCTGACTCATCTCACCGCTTTGCACCGACTGTGTGGAGATATATTTCTCCGCTTCTCTTATCTGCGCGAAATTCGCCTCCACTTCACTGATCACAGCCATCATCTCCATCGCCTCTGATTCTGATCCGGCAGACCTCATTAGCAGGGAATCACGTTGAGCCTGAAGCTCCTTAAATTCCTTTGATTCCTTTACGTTTGTGCATGAAACAATGAGCCCCATGACAATAAATAAAATCCCTATTCTTTTCATAACTTTTTTTTTACCTTTTAATTAAACAATTAAGTCTGTAAAATAGTTTGATTATTCTTTTTCATTTTCCGGCAACAACAATCACAAATTCGCCTCTTGGCTCCTTTTCGGTGAAATGGGCGGTCAGTTCATCGAGGGTTCCTCTCACTGTTTCGGCAAACATCTTCGAGATCTCTCTCGATACCGATGCTGCACGTTCATTCCCCAAATATTCCGCCAGTTGTGTCAGCGTCTTTACTACCCGGTAAGGAGATTCATAAAAAACCATTGTCCGGCTCTCCTCCGCGAGCTGATTCAGTCGTGTCTGCCTCCCTTTTTTCGGGGGTAAGAATCCCTCAAAGCAGAAGCGGTCATTAGGTAACCCCGATTCCACCAGCGCCGGGACAAAAGCGGTTGCTCCCGGAAGGCATTCCACCTCCACCCCCGCCTGTATGCACTCTCTCACCAGCAAGAATCCGGGGTCGGAAATCGCCGGTGTGCCGGCATCCGAGATAAGTGCAATCGTCTCTCCTCCTTTCAGACGCTCCGCCATATGCGCAGCTGTCTGGTGCCCATTAAACTTGTGGTGTGATTGCATGCGCGTCTCAATACCGAAATGCTTCAACAGGAATCCGCTTGTACGGGTATCTTCAGCTAAAATAAGATCACACTCCTTTAACAGCTTAAGTGCTCTAAGCGTAATATCCTCTAAGTTACCAACCGGTGTGGGTACCACATACAGTTTTCCCATTGCTGTCTCTTTTGGTTACTCAAAACCCTTCTTTATCGCCTGAAGAAAATTCTTCACGACAGGATCGTCAAAACTCCATGATGTGGATTTCCTCAGATACTCTTCTGCACTCATGTAGTTATCAATAGCATTCAGCTTTATCATCACATTGTTCATCTCGTGCCTGTCATTATTGAACAACTCCCTTTGGAATAAAAAACGATCGTTCAGGCTGATGCCCCGTTTCAGATCGAGCACCGCCGGTGGCGCTTTTATCGCATCATTCAGCGTTGTGATAACCGGTTTCTCCTCTCTCTCTTTTTCAGGAGTTGGCGGGTTCGGTTTTACCGGAGATGCCATACGATCAGCATTACGCGGATTTTTGTACTCCGGCAGGATAATACCACCGGCAAAACTGTTCCCTTCATGCAAAACGGCTTCTTCTTTTTTTGTTTCTGCCGGCTTTTGTTCATCGAAAGCTGGGGTTTCACCGGCACCTGTTTCGGTAGTTTCGGATACACCGGCACTTTCATGTAGTCCCACTGCTGCGGAAGCTTCAGAAACAGCATAGGGGGCAGCTTCTTCCTCTTGTTTCATCACTTCAGCCCTTTCATGCTCATTCTTTACTAGCACTTGCTGACTTTGCGTTTGCTGACTTTGCGTTTGCGTTTCCGATTCCGACAAGAACATCACCAGACGTTCCATTTGATGTTTCATCTCATCAATCTGCATCAACTGCATCTCATGCAGCAATCGTGTTATATTCTGCGTTGTATCGAACGACTCACTGAAAAATGAGAAGGGCATTGTATCACTTTTTTTGATAGCAATCACTCTTTCCTCCAGCGTTTTAAGATCGCTCAACAGCTGATCAACATATTCATCCCTTTTATCCTGCATCAGATATTATTTTATCGATAGTTCTCACTAAAGAGGTACAATCTGTGTCATCCTCAATTCTCGTAACGTACAAAAGTAATCATATTTTGGAAAGTGCCACAAAATCGTCGGGCAAATTAACGAGATATAAGTTTTGAGAACTTCTGGTAACGGAGGTATAGAGCCATCGGTAGAAGTTCTCGCCCATGTATGATTTTTGTATATACCCCAGATCAAGAAACACATTCTTCCATTCGCCACCCTGCGCTTTGTGGCATGTAACCGCGTATCCGTATTTCACCTGAAGCGCATTGAAGTGGGGATTATCCTTTACTTTTTTATACCTCATTCTTTTCTGTGTGATATCTGCATAATCTTCCATTACGTTTGTGAAAAGGAGGTCACTCTGCTCACGTGTTAGTCCGGGAACCTCTGTATGCAACACATCCAGAATAATTTTGGCTTCAAATTCAATATCATAATCACGATGGTACAATACCACGTTACAGAATCGGAAGCCATACATATTCTCCTCTCCTTTCACCCGCTGCACTTCAACAAATTCACCGTTGGCAAGGAAATCAAGATTCTCGAAATTCTCCACCCAGTAATAGTTGTTTTTGGTGATCATCAGTATATCTCCGGTAGAGATCTCCTCTTCCCTATAGAGCACCCTGTTGCGGATACCATTATTGTAGGCGTTCACCCGTTTGTTGGAGCGTGAGATAACGATGGTCTCCTCCATCCCATCCCTGCGGTAGGAGTCGCCAATCTCATCGATCAGCTCACTGCCTGTAATACGTTTCACATCAGTGAAACCGTTCACTTTCAGTTTTGGATAAGCTGTCGTTTCGTTGAACCGCAATGCGTTTCTCAAGGCAGTGGCATTGTAGAGGACTCCCGACTCCTCAGCCTGCCGCACAATCTCCGTCAGCATAGCATCAGTAACCTGTAGTGAATAGGATTGTAGCATCTGCTTATCGAGCGCGGGACTGTACTCCTGTTTCACCGGCGGCAACTGTGCAGTGTCACCTATCAGCATCATCCTGCAGCCTTCACCGGAATAGACATACTCAATCAAATCGTCCAGCAACCGCCCCGTGCCGAAGATGGAGAAATCGGCCGACTCATTGTTGATCATCGACGCCTCATCCACAATAAAAAGAGTCTGTTTGTGCATGTTCTCAGCCAAAGAGAAGCTGGGTGCACCCTCGGCGAACTTCTGCTGTCGGTATATCTTCTTGTGAATGGTGAATGACTGCTGCGCAGCATAACCTGAAAAGACTTTCGCAGCACGTCCTGTGGGAGCAAGTAAAACGGTTTTCTGTCTGAACTCGGCCATGGTCCTCACCAGGCTTCCAATAAGAGACGACTTTCCTGTTCCGGCATACCCGGTAAGTAAAAAAATCTGATCACTGATTCCCGAAAAAAGAAAACCAGTAATCATTTCCAACGCTTTCGCCTGGTCATTTGTAAAACTATATGGGAAATTACCGCTTATTTTCTCAATAAAGAACCGATTTATCATTTTTTTTGGTAATTTTTCCAGTAAAAGTAGTACAATTATCATTCTTTTTCTAAATTTGTAGTCAATATCAGAAAATCAAAACAGAAACAGTATAAATATTAAAAAAGAATAGTACATGAAAGTTGTAATGAGAGTGCTTTTAGCATTAGCCATTGTTCTTTTAGCTTATGTAAGTTGGAAAAGTATACAGGAGCCTATCGATTTCAATGCAGAGGTAGCAAAACGTGACAAAGCCGTTATCCAGCGTTTAATAGATATCCGCACAGCCCAGATTTCCTTACGTGCACAAACCGGTACCTACACAGCCAGTTTCGACACATTGACCAATTTCGTGGGAGAGGGCAAAATTGCTACACTCGTAAAATCGGGCGATCTCACTGAGGAGCAACTGGAAGCAGGCATGACAGAAGAGAAAGCGATGCAAATTATCCATTCAGGCAACGAGAAAGCCATCAAGGCAGCCGGACTGTGGGATAATGATAAAAATGCCCCCCAACTTGTGAGGGATTCTATCTTCTCTCACGCTGTGGAAGTGCTGTATCCCAACCGTACGCGTTTCAGTGTCGATTCTTTGAGATATGTACCCTACGGACAAGGCGCTCAATTTGAAATGGGTGTCGATTCTC
>JAENWZ010000425.1 GCA_016649795.1 Proteiniphilum sp.
ACGCAGAACAAGTTTGTAGCCCCGACCACTGCCGGTACGCTCGAAGCTGCCAGGATGGGACTGCTCCTCTTTCTTCTATTTATCCCCACGGCAGGAACAGCAATGAAGATGCTCCTTGCTTTCCTCTTCACCTTCCTGGCCAGCATGCTCTTTCTTGCCATCGTACGGAAGATACGTTTCCGCAACGTGGTCTTCGTGCCGCTGGTGGGACTGATGTTCGGTGGCATCATCGGATCTGTCACCACCCTCTTTGCTGTCAGGATGAATATCGTACAGGATAGCAACGCCTGGATGATGGGTGATTTCTCGGGGATCCTGCAGGGACGCTATGAGCTGATCTACCTCAGTCTGCCCGCTATTGCCGTCACCTACCTCTACGCGAACAAGTTCACTGTGATTGGGATGGGAGAAGAGTTCTCCAAAAATCTGGGACTCAATTACAGCTCGATCATGCATATCGGCCTCTTCTGTGTCTCTCTCACCGTCAGCGCCGTGGTGATCACTGCCGGTGCCATTCCTTTTCTGGGGTTGATCGTGCCCAATGTGGTGAGTCTGCTGTTCGGGGATAACCTGAAGAAGACACTTCCCTATGTGGCGCTGTCGGGTGCCATTTTCCTGCTGTTGTGCGATATTGCGGGGAGGGTGGTGATCTATCCCTATGAGATTCCTATCGGTGTATCGGTAAGCATTATAGGTGCAGTGATCTTTCTGGTAATGTTATTATGGAAAAAGTAAAAACAGTAAAAAGGAATCTTTGGATCGCAGCGCTTTTGCTGCTGATCACAGCTTCACTGTTCCTGTTATACAATATGGGCAATAACTGGGAATTCGCACTGCGTCTCAGAAGTGTGAAGGTGGCAGCCATCCTGATCGTTTCCTGCTGTGTGGCATACTCCTCCGTTGCTTTCCAGACCATCACCAATAACCGAATACTCACCCCCTCCATCATGGGGTTTGAGTCGGTCTATCTGCTGCTACAGACCATCATCGTCTATATTTACGGCGACACCACTTTCAGGGTGCTGAACAGCATCAACAATTTCCTGCTCTCCGTCGCCATTATGATAGGCTTTGCCTTCCTGCTCTACCTGCTGATCTACAGGAAAGGAAAAAACAATCTCTACCTGTTG
>JAENWZ010000135.1 GCA_016649795.1 Proteiniphilum sp.
TAGCATAACCCGTATATAAGGGAGGGTTTATTTCTTTGCCGACTAAAACGTTGTCTGTTTTGTAGGCAAGATAGTTAGCTTCGGCAAAAACGCTCCATATATACCTGTTGTAAGGAAAAATATATTCCGTCTCAATTCCAAGTCCTATGCTGTTAACCTTATCAAAGTACACTTTTGGCGCTGCATCTATTGGATCGTGTATTTCCAGATGGATCGTGTTGAGAGAAGCTGCAGGTTTAAATAATAGAATACCTTTTTTGATTTGAGTGCTATATGTAGCGTAAACACTATTGTTGCAATTGTAATAATTTTCAAAATATTTTACCAGCTCTTTTTTTGTATATGATATTTTGTCACTGTTTTTGTGCGTACCGCATGCCAAATGTTCATTTAATTGTTCTCTGAAAGTGTTATTATACAATATTTGTTCAACAAAATTGGCTGCGATCTCAACATTATACTTTTTATAAATTAGAGGTATAATGTTGGAGTCCTTCAGGCTATAAAAGAAAAGTGGTTTGCCATAGTCATAATACTCATAAAGAGATGCCAGTTCTCCTTCTACCAGCACTTTAAGGAAGACATGCCCCTCTTCCCACTGACTCAGTGTGTCTTTAATATTTGTTATCCGGTCACGGGATAGATCAATGGATATAATTGCTCTAATACATTTAAGTTCATTCTCTATTCCAAATTCTTCAACTTTTGACAATTCAATTTTTTGGATATCCTTGGAATCTTTTAACCTGTATTCGAAATTCATTGTCGATTCTTCATTGCCTATATTTCTGATGAGACAATCGGTTCTTTCATGCCGGTTATTCACAATGTACCCTTCTTTGAATTTTAATTGTGCTGTTGATAGTGTACTTAACGAAAAGAAAAGTGCAATCAATAAATGTTTAGGTGACATCTTGTAATAATTTAGGTATTTACCAAGTGGAATGTGATCAAGCTAAAATAAGTTATTTCTAGGTTTAGCGGATATATACATGTCGCAAAACAACGTGAGTCGAAAGATTCAGCTGTATTAGTGGTAAAAGTGAATGTCCAGTCAGTTATATTAAGTAAGAATCCGTTATAGCCGTTGATTGAAATTATTGGTAAAATCTTTGAGTATGAGTAATTTCCTTAAAGCTATTATGCTTTTACGATAGATTATTATATTAACAATCAAATGTAGATTTTTTTCATATACGAACCAAATAAAAATTCAGCACATGCTGGTTAAACATTTTTCTGGCTTCTTCATTATTGTCGAACAGAACTTGTCACGAGTAGAAATTCAGTGATAAATGCTCCCACAACACCGGTTTGGGTGACGCAATAATCAACAGATTACGCAGATTGCTTTTTTGCTTTGATCCTTGCGAAATAGAGTCCAAACGAACGATAGAGGAAGTGGGTCCATTTACCAAACGGGACAATGATCAGTGCCCATTGTGCCAGCACGATCAGATGGATCAGATGGATCCAGATATTGTTTTCGAGGATATTTAGGTCGATAAAAAGGCGTACCATAAAGGCGGTCAGGCCCATCAGCAACAGCCAGATCACAAAGAGCCAGTCGGAGGGTTGCGAAAACTTGTTCAGTGCTTTATTCCTCTTTATCCTGCCCGAGACGAAATGGATGGTGATGACGAAGATCAGGAAGCTCTCCACATACCCGAGAACAATGATAAAAAGGCTCTCCGTGCCGAACCAGTTAAGGAATACGGTGGTGAAGAGGAGCGACAGATAGGCGAAGACCAGCACCAGGTGCTCCAGCCAGCGGAAGTTGTCCTCCTCGTCGCAATCTTTGGCTCTTTTCTGGGTGAACATCTGGACAAACAGCTCGGACAGGGCTGTGAAGTAGCTCTTTAGGGGTGCTTTCACTCCGCTCTTCACAATGGAGAAATACCACATCCTTAAAAGATTGGGGACAAAGATCACCAGGAAGACAGTGGCGATAGCAAGCATCTCGAAGAGATGTCCCGTATGGAGTAATGTTTCAGTATCAAAGTCTGCGGAACGGGCAAAGAAGAAGACCCCTGCAGCTACCAGCAGCAATGCGACGATGGTGAGTGTCAGCGAGCGGTAGAGCACTCCCGAGAGTCCTGTCCAGTCATATTTCGCCGTGAGCCATCTACGCAGTGTCATCATCAGTTCATCGGGATTAGCCTGGCGCGGACACTCATTGGAGCATTCACCACAATAGTAGCACTCCCAGGGTTTCAGTGATGACTTTATTTCATTTTCCAGACCCAGTGTGGTGAAGCGTATCATTTCACGTGGAAATGAACTGTCGTTGGTGGAAAGAGAGCAGGTAGCCGTACAATTTCCGCAGTTAAAACATGCTTTGAAGTCGCCTACGCCGTATTTCATTAGTTCTGTTGCAAATTCAGGATTCACTTTTGCCATATTATTTCATTTTGTAATAATAATACTCTTCTTTTTCGTTTGTTCCGGCAGGCGATACCACTCCGTATTTATTCATTGTCATCAAATGCCAGGTAACCATTTCGGGAGCAATTTTCAATGTATCTACCACTTCGGGAATCGTTTTCTTCTCTGTTTCGATGGTGGCGAGAATATCTTTCCATATTTGCGGATATTCTTTCATATGTGCTGCCACGACATCTTCTTTTTCTACTGTAACGGTGGATGCCTTGTTTCCCTGGATTTCCACGCTGGCAGCAAATCCATCAATCATCGCTTCTATTTCGTTATCGGTAAATTTTGCCACTTCAATCGCATTCACAGGACACACAGGGGCGCAAATTCCACAACCCGTACAAAGTCCCCTATTCACGCCTGCAATATGTTCTCCGCCTTCAGTAACGATTTCCCTGATTGCCGTGTAATCGCACACTTCAGCACATTTGCCGCACCATGTACAGGCATCGGCAGCAACGCGTGCCACAACCGGGTCACCCATCACCGTACCGCTTTTCAACAATGCCGTGATTTTGGAAGCTCCTGCCAGCGATGATTGCACCGCTTCGCTCACGTTTTTCGGACCCTGACAGTTCCCTCCGATATACACGCCCTTGATCACCGTTTCTACCGGTTTCAGTTTCGGGTGGATTTCGTTGAAGAACTTATCGTTTCCTATCGGAATTTTAAACAGTTCAGAAATATGCGGAGCATCGGCTCTTGCCACCATTCCGGTGACGAGTACGACCAGATCGGGTGCGATTTCCATCTCTATTTTGTTTGTGAGATAATCTTTCACCTTCAACGTAATCGCTTTACCGTTCATTTCCACCGTTGGCATTTCCTTTTCTTCGTATTTGAAAAACAAATCACCCTGTTTCGATGCCTGATCATACAGAATTTCCTGTTTGCCATAGGTTCGAATATCCCGGTAGAGATGGTAATTCTGAATTTTTCCGTATTTCTCTTTCAACTGCAATGCCGTATAAATGGTTGACGTGCAGCATTGACGGGAGCAGTATTTGTTTTCTCCTTTTTTCTGACGACTTCCCACGCAGTAAATAAACGCTACGTTTTTGATTTCTTTTCCGTTGTAAACCAGCTTTTCTGGCGACAACTCCATCAACCGGTTCAGCTGGGGTAGCGTGATCACATTCGGGATATTCTTGTAGCCGAATTCACCCTCTTTGGGTTCGTAATTGTCAAATCCGGTCGTTACAAGCACCGACCCTGCCAACAGGGCAATGGTTTCTTCCTTTTCATTCAGATTGATGACCGCCTTGTGTTTTTCCAGAAAATCCGGGTGATCCCTGAGGGCTTCCACGTCCACGACAGGCACATCGGGCAATGCTCCGGGATAATTTTTATAAATAGCTTTTCTCGTTGTAAGGCCTTCATTAAACTCATCCTTTACAGTTACCTGACAATCATCCATCGCCCTGTTCACGGTCTGTTTATCCATCTTCCCATTGATATAGCGCGGTTTCACTTTTATTTCGATATTGAAACTGCCCAGACTGCCCGTTACTTTCTCGATGGTTGTTCCGGTAAAAACGGTGATGTTTTTATATGTTTTAATTTCGTCATACAATTTTTGTACAATCTCTTTTCCACTTTGTCCCGTCATGAAGAGTTTTTCTTTCTGCGTAATGCGTCCACCCACGAAATAATCTTTCTCAACAAGATACACTTCATTTCCGGAGCGTGCCAAATCAATGGCTGCTTTCATTCCCGAAATACCTGCACCGATAACCATTGCCGCTTTTTTTACTTCAATTTCGATGCTGTCCAGTGCTTCGGAATACACGACACGATTGATGCCGGCGCGGATTAATCCGGCTGCTTTCACCGTTGCTTCACGCGGACGGTCGCTGTGGGGCCAGGAACATTGCTCGCGAATATTTACCTGAACATAGTTATTCGGATTCAGTCCGGCCCGTCCGGCCACAGCTCTGAACGTGTGCAGGTGGAGCTTTGGCGAGCAGGATGCCACCACGATCGCATCCAGATTGTGTTTCTGAATGTCTTCCACCATCGCTTTCTGGTTGGAATCGGCACAGGCGAACATGACATCTTTCGAGACGACGACGCCGTCTTCCTTGTGGAACATGTTACTTAGTTCTTCCACATCCACATAATCGGAAATATTTCCGCCGCAATGGCAAATATATACACCTATTCTTTGTCTCATTGTCGTTCCTCCTTACTGTATTAAAATAGATTTGCTCATTGTTGACTGTTGCATCACTTTAAACTGACCTTTTTTATCATCCGGCATAATTTCTTTTCTGTTCAAATATCCGGCAACCTCCGATGCGGCACAACCTGCCGACAGGATTGAATCGGGAATATCTTTCGGACCCGATGCGGCGCCTGCCACAAACACTCCCTCGATGCTCGTCAAGGCGGGACTAACCAGTTCGTCTGTTTGTTTGACAAAATTGAAATCATCCAGCGCAAGAATTTCTCCTTTGAACATATGCGGCACATCTTTATTCGGCACAACCCCTACGGAAAGCACTACCAGATCGTGTTTGGCTTCTTTTACTACTCCTTTGGTCACATCTTCGTAACGTACAATTAAATCACCTTTACCGTCATCGGTTTCACGGATTTTTGCCACTTTACCCTTCACGAAGTTCGTACCCATCCCTTTTGTTTGCTGGAAGAACTCCTCGTAACCCTTACCGAATGCACGAATATCCATGTAATAAATGGTGATATCCGCCATCGGCAAAGCGCCCATCAATAATTGCGCCTGCTTGATGGAATACATACAGCAAATTTGAGAACAAATAGGGTTATTGCTGCAATCAGAACCGCAGCCTCCGTTTTCGATGGCCGAATCACGCGAGCCCGTACAGAGAATGAAAGCAATGTTATCGGGGACTTTCCCGTCGCCCGGACGAAGTACATTGTTAAAAGGACGCGTAGGTGCGATCAACCGGTCCATCTGCATAGCATCTATCACGTTGGCGTATTTCTCATAACCATAATTGGGTTTAGCCGATGGCGGGAACAGTTTATAACCTGTGGTGACGACGACTGATTTTGCGTTAATGTTCAGATTCTTCGGTTTTTGTGTAAAATCAATCGCGTTGGCAGGACAAATATTCACGCACTGGTGGCACTCACGGCAATTGCTGCAATCCAGACAGCGCTGTGTGCTCGCCTTCATCTCTTCTTCGGTAAATGTTTTTTCCACTTCCTCCCAACTGCGGGCACGTTCTGCCAAAGGCATCATCGCATTTTTCACCTGCGGACGTTTTTCGCCTTTAAATCTGTTCAAAACAATCTTCTTGTCGATGGCAGGAAGCTTATCGCCATCTTCAAAATCGTACATCTCCAAACCGCGCAGCCATTTATCCATATAGAAAGCCGCTTTCTTTCCCTGTCCGGCAGCTTCAATCAGCGTGGTGGAGCCTGTGACGGTGTCACCTCCCGCAAAAATATAATCCACCGATGTTTGCAGTGTTTTGGCTTCGGTGCGGATCGTTCCGTTCTTATTCAAGCCTACCTGTCCGCCAAATGCGGTGGTGTCAGCACGCAGCCCGATGGCTTCAATCACATAATCCACCTTTTCAATATATTCCGACCCTTTGATAGGCTCTGAACTGCGGCGTCCACTGGTGTCTTTTTCTCCTAACTGCATTTTAGTCAGCCGGATTTGTGTGAGCTGCCCGTTTTCGCCGATGTATGTCACCGGATTGCGGAGCACCCTGATTTCTACGCCTTCTTCTTCTGCTTCTTCGATTTCGGGAGCAAAGCAAGGCATCTCTTCACGGCTGCGGCGATA
>JAENWZ010000129.1 GCA_016649795.1 Proteiniphilum sp.
CAAAGGTCCCATCACCCTGTTTTTTGATGGAGGAAGAGCTGCTGCGCAGGAACCTGCAGCTGATCAGCTCGGTAAAGGAGCGCGCGGGTGTGAACATCATACTGGCATTCAAAGCATTCGCCATGTGGCGCTCGTTCCCCATCGTCCGGGAGTACATAGGGCACTCTACCGCCAGCTCCGTGGCTGAGGCGCAACTCTCCTACGAGGAGATGGGCAGTCCCGCACACAGCTATGCACCCACCTACACCGATGAGGAGTTCCCGCTGTTTATGCAATACAGCAGCCATATCACCTTCAACTCCCTCTCCCAGTTCGAACGTTTCTATCTGCAGGTGAAAACCTCGGGGAGAGATATTCGTTGCGGAATGCGCATCAACCCCGAATTCTCAGTGGTGGATACCGATCTTTATAATCCCAGCACACCCGGTTCACGCCTCGGTGTCACAGCCGACAGGATAGGAGAGACCCTGCCCCGGGGGATCACCGGCCTGCATCTGCACAACCTGTGTGAGAACAACTCTTACGACCTGGAACGAACACTGGAGGTGGTAGAGCAGCGGTTCGGCCATCTCTTCGGTCAGATCAAATGGCTTAACCTGGGTGGCGGTCATCTGATGACGCACAGGGATTACAATATTGAACACCTTATTGATCTGCTTACAGCACTGAAAGGACGCTATCCGCATCTTGAGATCATCATGGAGCCGGGGAGCGCCTTCGCCTGGGAGACAGGCGTGCTGGTATCTACCGTGGCCGATATTGTGGAGAACAACGGCGTGAAGACAGCCATGCTGAACGTCTCTTTTGCCTGCCATATGCCCGACTGTCTGGAGATGCCTTACAAACCCCGCATTCGTGGTGCACACCAGGAGCCGGTGGAGGGTAAGCCCACTTACCGTATGGGAGGAAACAGCTGCCTGAGTGGTGACTTTATGGGCGACTGGTCGTTTGATACCCCCCTGCAGGTAGGCGACCGGGTCGTTTTTGAAGATATGATTCATTACACCATCGTGAAGACAACCATGTTCAACGGTGTAACTCATCCTTCTATAGGTCTATGGACGAAAGAGGGTTCGTTTGAACTCTACCGGAAATTCACCTATGAAGATTATAAAAACCGGATGAGCTGATGAGCTGCACATTTTTTTTAAAATTTTAAACAATTTCTTTGTTAACAGCGTTTAATGAATTGAATAGGTTGATTTCATATCAACGATAAAAAATTATTAACGATTAAAACTAGTAATTATGGGTTGGTTATGGTGGATTATTATTGGAGCAATTGCCGGATGGCTTGCCGGTAAGATAATGCGAGGCGGCGGTTTCGGTCTTCTCATCAACATTTTAGTAGGTATTGGCGGTGCCATTATCGGAGGCTGGATTTTTGGTATGCTGGGTCTTAGCACTGGTGACGGAATTATCGGAAGTCTTATCACCGCACTAGTGGGAGCGGTATTATTACTATGGGTGATCTCGCTCTTCAAGAAAAAGGGGTGACATAAGACCTTGAGAAAAAAATTTAAAGATCGGTGCAACTGAAAAGGTGCATCGGTTTTTTTATTTCACCTCTTTCAATTGCTCTATCATTTTTATGAGTCTATGGATTATTCGAAGAAATTCATCTATATTTGTATTAATTCAACTTTCGCAACTACTCCTGCTAAGCATATAGAGCTAAATATAAGACATTTAGATGTTTATCGGAGCACCTGTTGCTCGCGAAGAATGTTAAGACTTTAATTCGTATGCAAAAAAAGGAGACAGGTATATTCTCAGGGTCCTTCAACCCTCTCCATGCAGGACATCTGATACTTGCAAACTATATGTGCGAGTTCACACACCTGGAGGAGGTGTGGTTCGTGGTATCACCCCATAATCCGTTGAAGGAGGCCGATGAGCTGCTCGATGATGTGCTGCGTCTGGAGATGGTGCGGCTGGCGCTGGAGGATTACGACCGGATTGTTGTGTCGGATGCGGAGTTTCAAATGCCCCGTCCCTCCTATACGATAGATACCCTCACGAAGCTCTCCGGTGCGTATCCCGACAGGAACTTCACCCTCATCATCGGGGGGGATAACTGGGCGAGGTTTGACCAGTGGAAGGAGTATCAACAACTGATGAAGCGGTATCAGATCCTTGTCTATCCCCGCCCGGGAGAGGAGGTGGTCATCCCGCCACAATATCGCGATAACATACAACTTGTGAATGCACCTGTGGTGGAGATATCCTCCACCTTTATCCGCAACAGCATCAAAGAGGGAAGAGAGATGCGCGCCTTTCTGCCGGCAAAAGTATATGATTTAATCCTGAAAAAGGGATTGTATCGTTAATAAGACTCTTTTCAGCGATCTATCAGTTACCAACTGCCGGGACAGCTCATCCTTAGTTGATTCTCCGACTTCTTTTAGCCCTCCTCTTCATATCTGATCTTATCCATTATAATGGGCAGGATATTGCTGTTTATACCAGCCTCCTGCAGCTCATCCTCATCCTCGGCAAGCATCGACCCGAATGTCTCAAAATTGCCTGCTTTCTGCAGCGACAGACGGTAGAGCGCTACCGTCTTTTTGGTGTTCTCCAGGCAGAGCTCCACATGTCCCGCGTTGAGGTAATCGTGGGCGTTGGGTCTGTTCTCCAGAATCAGCGTGTAATACTTCCGTGCTACATCGAACTTGCGCGAGAGAAAAGCACACCAGGCAACGGAGCGCCAGGCACGGGTGTTGTTGCTATCCAGCAGCTCCACCTTGAAGTAGTAATTGAGCGCTTTGTCATACTGCTTCAGCTCCAGGTAGCAATGGCCTATGTTCAGCTGGATATTCAGGTCGTCGGGACGTACCTGCTCCAGCCGGCGGTAATAGGTCAGCGCCATCTCGGGCTCTTTCAACACCCTGTAGCAGTGCGCTATCCGGTGGAGCACCCAGCTGTTGTTCTCTTCTATCAGGTCGGCATGTAGATAGGCCTCCAGTGCTCCCTTCAGATCAGGCAGCATCTGCCTGCAGTAACCAATCTTCTGCCAAATCTCGCTTTTCGTCTTACCCGTTTCAGCAAGCGTGGTATAGGCACGGAGTGCTTCGCTGAAGTTGTTCTTCTCGAAATAGTAGAGGGCGATTTTCTCCAGATAACCGGGCTGCAGCACCACCGGATGGAACGCTTCAATCTCGTGATAATTGAGCGGGAGGGTGAAGATATCGGCGAACTCAGAGCGGCGTCTGTAGAGCTTGAAGAAGCGGTAGAGATCCTGTATATACTGCTTGATCAGCGTCTCCTCCTTCTGATGCGGATTCATCACCTCTTCCTCCTCCTGCATTTTCCTTATCTCGTCGCTCTCGGCACCCAGCTGAGAGATCATCATCTTGCGGTAGTTCTCGGGCATCATCATGATGCTGAAGCAGAAGGAGTACTTGTCGGAGTTGCAGATCAGTGATGTGCTGAACATGGTCTCAATAAGCGATGATCCCTCCTCCTTGTTGGCAAACATCTGCTGGATGCTGCTATGCCGCGGGTTGAACGGTAGAAACCAGTTGCTCATCTCGTGAAAGAAGGGATAGGATTTCAGGTTCGAGAAGGTGGAGTGAAACACATCGGCACCCTCGAGCTGCAGTTCGGAGAACTCCTGCAGCTTGTCGGTCAGCCCTGTCTCATCCAGTATCTTCTGCCATTCGGGATTCTTCTCATCCAGCCCGCTCTCGCCCATCCACTCGTCCAGTCTGATCTTCTTGCCGATCATAGGACTAAGCTTCATCATCTCAGGGAGGATCTCCTCTGTCAGCTTGCGGGTAATCTTCTCAGTCTCATGCGCCTGGATATAGCCAATGACCGACGTGATAAACCTCCTGTTGAAAACCTTGTCGTCCGACAACAGCTGCAGCCTGTCGGTACATTCAGGGTAGAGATGCCATCGTTCACTGTAGGTCTGGAAGATGGGTATGATGCCTGTCACGGCACGTGAGGCGAGCTCAGGCTCGGGACGACGGCAGAGATCGAGCAGGAACTTAATTTTTTCCGAATCGAACCGCTGCAGTACGTTCATCGTGAGCGCGGAGATAACGATGCTCTTGTCATAAACAGGTATCAGCTCATCCTCCATGAAATGGCGGTATGCCACGATCTGATCGGCATTGGCCCTGGGAGAGACATAAACGGAGTAGAACAGCTCCTGCAGCGTCTGCTCGTGAGACAGCGCGTTTTGTTTCATGCGGCTCTCTTTTTCGGAACCCTCTTCCAGCAGATCGATAAAGGAGAAGGTGTCGCTCTGTCTGGTGATGATGCTTCTGTACTCATCTGTCGACAGAGGTGTGCGCACATTCATCAGTCTCCATTTGTCGAAAAAGAGCGACGGGCTCTCCTGCAGGTAGAGGTGCTCGGCGGCATCATCGGCAACGGTATAGAGATCACGAATCAGCTTGTCGTAGATATGTTTCTGTTCAGGATCTTTTCCCCCTTCAAGAAGGTAGTGAAGCATGTACTGATAGTTGATCTCCAGCACCGCGATCTTCTCCGAAACGGCCCAGTTATGCTGCAAGGCGGCAAGCTCCTTCACCCCGTCAATAGCTTGCTTCAACTGCTTTTGTCCGATGTGAGAGTGAATAGCTGCCGTTTTTTTTGCTGTTTCAGATAGATCCATAGTTTTTTTATGTTGTGATGTCCTTAATAATCAAAGTGGAGGGGAGCGATTCCTTCCATTGCAGCGGGGCGTTGATCAGTTTGACCCATCCTTCTACCCCAATGATGACCAGATCCTGCTTCCGTATGAATTCCTCTTCGATCTTCCTGTCATCGTTCCACAGCTGCACCCTTCCGTCGGTTTTCTTCACGATGAACTGGTAGAGCTTCTGCATCTTCGGCTCCGAGGCAATGATGCCGATGGCATCCCAGATCATTATCTTCACGTTCTCCTTTTGTGCCGTGTGGTGGACAAAGGTGAAGATGTGGACGTCGGCCTTGCTCAGGATCGGTACGAAGATGTTGTTCCCTTCCGTCAGACCGTTGTCAATAAATATCCCGGTGGGCACGCTGTTGCGGCTCACCAGTGATGAGATCTCCTGCAGTCTTTTGACTTCACTTTCGGTGAACTGTTCAAGGATGGCCGCTGCCGGGTTGGCCGGGTCGCTTCTCAACCGGCTGTATCTTTCCACCACTTTCAGATCCAGTTCATCATAGCTTATGCCTATCAGCACCAGGTTGCACTGCTGCTCTTCCGTCATTTTCATTATGTCAGCCAGATGATCATCCGACTCCCTGACGAACGAGCGCATGGTGATCTTGCTCTTTTCCCCTTTTGGCATGAAGTCCGCAAGAATCATCCCCTGGCTTCCGTTTGTCTCCTCCGTTGGCTGCATCTCTTCTTTTTTGTCGATGAAATGCAGTAGTGTGATGGCCGATTTATCCGGTCGCGACATAGCAATCTGAAATGCCAGCCTGCTCAATCTTTTCCCTGTCTCCGGCTGCGTGAAACAAACCAGTGCGTTGGTAGGTTTCTTGAGTTCCGATTCGCCGTCGAAGCGATTTAATAATATATCTACAAAATCCATACCAAAGTGTTTTATTAAGGTGGTTAACTGTTCAGTAGTTTACTGTCGAGCATCGAGTCCTTGTATCCCAGAAAATAGAGGATGCCGTCAATCCCCACCGAAGAGAGTGACTGATCAGCCGTTTGCTTCACTTTCGGTTTCGCGTGGAAGGCGATGCCCAGTCCCGCTATACCCAGCATGGGGAGGTCATTGGCACCGTCACCCACGGCCACCGTCTGGCGGAGGTCAATTTTCTCCACCTGTGCGATAAGCCGCAGCAGCTCTGCCTTTCTTTTACCGTCTACGATATCTCCCACGTAGTTGCCGGTGAGCTTCCCCTCCACAATCTCCAGCTCGTTGGCATACATGTAATCAAAACCATATTTCTCTTTCAGGTGGTTACCAAAGTAGGTGAACCCTCCCGACAAAATGGCGGTCTTGAACCCCACCTTCTGCAATACCTTCACCAGCCTGTCTAGCCCCTCGGTGATGGGCAGCTTGTCGGCGATCTCCTTCATCGCGGAGACATCAAGCCCTTTCAATAGCTTCACCCTCTGTCTGAAGCTCTCTTCGAAATCTATTTCACCCTGCATGGCCAATTCCGTGATCGCTTTCACTTTATCCCCCACACCTGCCCTGACGGCCAGCTCGTCGATCACCTCCGTCTGTATCAGTGTGGAGTCCATGTCGAAGCAGATGAGACGGCGCATGCGCCTGAACATGCTCTCCTGCTGGAAGGAGATATCGAAGTTGAGGTCGGAAGAGAGCTCCAGGAAAGACTCCTGCATCTGCTGCCGGTCGATGGGATTACCTCTCACCGACAGCTCTACACACGATTTGGCAGCCCTCTGCTTCTCATCGAGCGGAATACGTCCTGTGAGCCTTACTATATTGTCAATATTGAGGTTCTGTTCCGCAATAATATTGGAGACAGCGGCGATCTGTTTGGCGGTAAGTATCCTCCCCAGCAGCGTGATGATGTACCTGTTCTTGCCCTGCATCTTCACCCAGTTGGAGTAACGCTC
>JAENWZ010000187.1 GCA_016649795.1 Proteiniphilum sp.
CCCTATACCGTCTCCGCGGAGAATATACTTTATAAGTGCGGTTGGTCTCCCTTTGAAGGAGAAACATTCGGCTGCTCTGTGAAACAAACATTCGTGAACGGAAAGCTGGCATACGATAACGGAGTTATTACTGAGAATCTGTTCGGCAAAGCGCTTGCATTTGACAGGTAAAAAGAGTACGCTTCTTGTTTACTTTCGTTAACCCTGTTTATGGTATGATGTCTATTTATTTTTGTAATTTTGTGACTCAATTCATATAAAATTGCACGCGTGAGATTTTTATTTACCGTTCAGGGTGAGGGTAGAGGACACTACACACAGGCGTTATCCCTGGCTTCTATCCTTCGTAAACAGGGACATGAGGTGGTGGCCGTGCTCGTTGGCAAAAGCGATTCCAGGCAGATCCCTCTGTTCTTCCGGAATAAGATTGACGCTCCCATCTCAGAATTCAACAGTCCCAACTTCACCTCGTTCTACAAGCAGAAACGTCCCAATATCCTTTTCAGTATTGCCAGCAATATCTTTCGTCCCTACATTTTCAGGAAGAGTATCCTGCTGGTGAAGCAGAAAATTGAGGAGCATCGGCCCGACAAGGTGATCAATTTCTACGAGATGATCACCGGCATGGCATACGGATTTTACAAGTTCGATAAAAAGATGGGAATCAAAATGATCAGCATAGCACATCAGTATGTGTTGATCAACCCGAACTACAGAACCAGTGCCGAGCAGGATGTCAAATATTATTTCCTGTGTATGCTCTCCAGGGTCACCTCTAACCGCGCTTCAAAGATCCTGGCACTCTCTTTCAGGGATATGCCCGGGTCGGAATCGAAGAAGATAGTCACAGTTCCTCCGCTGTTGCGGCCTGAGGTGTTTGAGGTTCAGCCAGCCAACGGCGATTATATCCATGGTTACATGTTGAATGCCGGCTATTTTAAGGAGATTTCAGAGTGGCATAAGAAGCACCCCGCTATTCCGTTGCGTTTTTTCTGGGATAAGAATGATGCCGCCGAGGTGACCAGGATAGATGACAATTTCATCCTCTACAGACTCAGTGATGATCGTTTTCTGGATAGCATGGCCGGCAGTATGGCCTATGCCACCACTTCCGGGTTTGAGTCTCTCTGTGAAGCGTTGTACTACCAAAAACCAATACTGATGATCCCAGTGCATGTGGAGCAGGAATTTAATGCCTATGATGCCGCTCTCTCAGGTGCCGGAATCACGGGGAGAAAATTTGATCTGGACAGACTGATTGAATTTATCCCCGATTATTCGCCTGATAGCAATTTCAAGGCCTGGGCAGATCAGGCAGAGGAGCGCTTTATCAAAGAGATTTGCGGATAATTCCCTCTCGCCGCTCCTCTGTTTCTCACAATCCAACCGAATCTCTGTAAAAATCCAACGCTTCAAAAAAGAGCTCTTTCTCCGCTGTCTGATCGATACGTACATTCCCTATCTCCGACAACAGGGTGAAGTTGATGGTGTCACCCTGGTTCTTTTTATCGTGCCCGGCGATAGCATACAGTGTCTCGTAATGATCGCAGGTGATGGGGAAAGCGCCGTAGTTCTCCTGGATGAAACGGATCGTTTTTTGCAGTTTCTCTTTGGGGAAGTTACAAAGACGGTGCGACAGGTAAAGCTCCACGATCAGTCCCCATGCCACCGCGTAACCGTGGGGAACGGGATTGCCTGTCTCAATGGCAAAGCTCTCGAAAGCGTGGGCAGTAGTGTGTCCCAGGTTCAGTGCCTTGCGTATATCTTTCTCATAGGGGTCTTTCTCCACAATACGCTGCTTGATACCCACAGAGCGGAAAACCATCTCGTTCAGCTTGCCGTAGTCGATCGCCTCAAGAGGGAAATGAATCAGTTTCTCCAGGTCGGCAGCCGAATGGATGAGCGCATGCTTGATCATCTCGGCATAACCCGACAGGATGGCTCTCTGATTGAGCGTGTGAAAAAAATCGGATGAGATGATCACGAACTCGGAAGGGTAAAAAGCACCTATCTCATTCTTGTATCCCTCGAAGTTGATACCTGTTTTACCGCCCACGGCCGCATCAACAGCACCCAGCAGTGTGGTGGGTATGTTGATATATTTGATGCCTCTCTTAAAGGTGGCGGCGGCGAATCCACCAAGGTCGGTGACCATGCCCCCTCCCACGTTCACCAGCAGCGAATGACGAGTTGCTCCGTTTTCCGTAAGCTGTCGCCAGACCTTGCTCAGATTCACTATGGTCTTGTTGGTGTCATCGGCGGGGATCATGATCTGCTTCGCATCGTGAAGCTGCGGCAGCTCCCTCAGCAGGGGCAGACACAGCTCGTGCGTATGCTCATCGGTGAGTATGAACAGTTTGTCGTAGTGGATATTCCTGATCGTTTTCTCTACATCAGCAGATAGATTGCTGCTTTTAATGATCTTTTGCATTGTTTACAATTCAAATAAGTTGGCTTATTGCTGTCTGTTTTCACTCAGGGCATGATACAACTCCTCCTGAATACGTTCCCGTATACTCAATGAGGAAAACCTGTTGGGGGCACGTGACGGGTTAACCCTGTTAGAGAGAAAGATATAGATCATATCATTCGTAGGGTCTATCCAGAAGCTGGTGCCGGTATAGCCGGTGTGGCCGTAAACCTCTATGGGTGTACCGGGACTGGCAGGGCTGGATTTGCTGTTTCGCAGATCGGGTTTATCGAACCCCAGACCACGACGGCTGTTGTTGCTCTTCATGGTGGTGAAAAGCTTTACTGTCTCTTCGCTCAGAAAGCGTTCACCTCCATACTCGCCCCCGTTGAGCCACATCTGGTACAGCTTGGCCAGATCGCCGGCATTGGAAAAGAGGCCGGCATTGCCCGATATCCCGCCGAAGAGGGCCGCCCCTTCATCATGCACGTATCCCCGCACATGTTGTTTGCGGAAGAAGAGATCATTCTCTGTGGCAGGAATCTTCTCCAGTGGTATATATCTCAGCGGTTGAAACGTGGTGGTTGAGGCACCCAGTTTATGGTAGAACTGCTGCTTTACATATGTGTCGAGATCATCTCCCGAAACAGATTCCACCGCTTCCTTCAGCAACATGAAATTAAGACAGCTGTAGAGGTACCTGCCTCTTGTACGGAGTGGTGAGTCGATGATATCTTTAAGCAGTGCATCGTGCATCTTGTCGCTGGCATAGAGCTCTTTCGCTACGGGAAGATGAAACTTGTCGGATGGAAGGGTAGATATCAGTTCGGGCAGGAACCTGAAATCGGTACGGGCCCACGCTCCTGCATAGCGGACACGGTAAGTTGCTGACCGGCGACCGAAGAGCGCACCGGAAAAACTGTTTTTGTCGATGGCGGTGGTGTAATAGGGGATGAAAGAGGTGATGCCCGATTCATGAAAAAGCAGGGAGCGGATATTGGCATTGGCTTTGTCGCTGCCTTTCGTTTCAGAGACGAACTTACTGATTGGATCCTGGAGACGCATTTTTTTCTCGTCATACAGTTTCATAACGGCCGGCAGCGTGGCGGAAGCTTTGGTTACAGAGGCCAGATCATAGACCGTTTCGCCGGTCACCTCCGCGCTCTGACCGTAATCGAATTTACCGAACTCTCTTTCATAGATCACCACCCCATCTTTCGCAACCAGTATCTGACAACCGGGATAGGCTCTCTGCCTGATCCCTTCCATGGCAATACTTTCAATATTGTGGAACCGCTCTGAAGAGATACCCACCTCCTCCGGCAGGGAATAACTCAATCGTACTTTTTGGGTGGAGAGACCGGTACCTTCTTTAAACGCACCGGACGAGACAGGCAGCTTCCCGCTCATCGCGATGCCTCCGAAAATGGCCTGGGCCACACTCATCTGTGCAAACGCCGTGGCATCGTAAGCCACGACAACGGCTGCTGCGTTGTCGGCGGTTTGTTGGAAATTACTCAACCGGTAGGGTGAGGTGAACAACACCAGGATTGTTTTCTTATCCTTCATAAGTTGTTGCAGGCCCGCAGCATCTCCGGCTCTGTCTGAATGTAGGGAGATGATGACCAGATCGTGCTTCTCCAGCTCTTTGATAGCGGCTACAACTGCCGCTGATTCCGCCCGGAAGGCGGATACATCTCCATATTTCTTCAAATATTGCTGAAATGGGTTGGATGCAGGAGCCCCAATGGCAACAGATGCAATTTTTATTTTGTCCAGTCCTTTTAACGGAATCAGCGCCGAGTCATTTTTTACAAGCGTGACTGCCCGGTCGTAAATTTTCCTCTGTGTCCACTCAGCAGAAGGACTGTTCACACGGCTGTGGATAGTGGCCAGGTTGATGGGTGTGAACCTGTGTACACCGAGGAGATACTTGTAGGAGAGAATTTTTCTTACTTTTTCTTCGAGAAGTGCTGACGTGATCGTTCCGTTTTCCACCGCTTTCTTCACCGCCAGGAATTCGTTCCCCTGGTTCACTACGCCCAACAGCACATCATTACCTGCCAATAGCGCTTTCACGCTCGCGTCCGGCTGATCGGAGACACCTTTCATCGCCATCCCGTCGGTGAAAGTGAGCCCGGTGAAGCCCATCTCCTCTTTCAGCAGTCCCACCCCTATCTCCGGTGAGAGCGATGCGGGCATACCTTTTGTGTTTAATGCCGGCACATCCAGATGTCCGATCATCATGCCCGATAATCCTGCCTTGATGTATTGCCGGAACGGATAGAGCTCCACCTCTTGCAACCGGTCGTTGTTGTGGGTGATGGTGGGCAGTGTCTTGTGCGAATCTTCCGATGTGTCGCCATGGCCGGGGAAATGTTTCGCTACTGCCATCACGCCGTTTTCCTCCAGCCCTTGGGCATAGGCGATACCCTGTTTCGC
>JAENWZ010000146.1 GCA_016649795.1 Proteiniphilum sp.
CAATAATGGAGTAAACCGCGGACTTTTCTCCAACGAAGCAGGTCAGGGCTCGGCACCTATTGCACATGCGGCTGCGAAAGCACATGAGCCTGTATCAGAGGGGATGGTTGCTGTTTTAGAACCTTTCATAGACACCATCGTCATCTGTTTCCTCACGGGATTGGTACTCTTATCGTCAGGGGTATGGAACGAAAAACTTCCCAATCAGTTTCAAAAAACAGATATCGAAGTGTTGGCGAATCTGTATGACGAGGGTGAAGTGGCAGATGTTACGGCTCTTGAGAATCATCTGAACAACACTGCCCGGGTGGCTCTCTTTTCGGGTGAGCTACATGTGGTGAACGGGAAGATTGAAGAAGGAAACACCATTCTTCACGCACGGTCGCTGGCTGAAAATATTGAGATACAAGCGGGAGGGAAACCGTTTACAGGGGAAATCAAAGTTGCAGGGGGAAAAGTGACGAACACTACCAACGATTTAACCTTTACCGGTAAATCGCTTATCCACAGTGCACCGCTCACAACAGTTGCCTATACCAGAAGTTTCCTTGGTGATTTCGGGAAGTATATTGTCACTATAGGATTGTTACTGTTTGCTTTTTCCACAGCCATTGCCTGGTCCTATTACGGTGACAGGGCGGTGACCTATCTGATAGGGTCTAGATATGTGATGTTTTACAGGATTATTTTTGTCCTCGGTTTTTTCCTGGCCTCCTTCACCGATACCACCATCATATGGAATCTGTCATTGCTGACGGTTGCTTTTATGGCGATCCCCAACCTTATAGGGTTGCTGGTACTGCACAAAGAAGTGAAAACAACCATTCAGGATTACTGGGTGAGATTCAGGGAGGAGTATCCCGGAGAGAAAACAGCAGAGAATTAAAAAAACCATTTTCAAAAGGCGGGCAGCAGTTTAAAACCAACAGAGGTCAGATGTTTAAAGCCAACTACAAACATCAAAACGAAAAAATAAATCGTATGAAACGAGCAGTACTCTTCCCTCTTTTTGTTTGCTGCCTGTTTGTTGCCTGTGCACAGACAAAGAGCGTTACCCGGTTAGGCATAGTGAACCCTACACCCGGCAACTTACGCAACGCCATCCATCTCATCGAAAAAGAGTATATTCATGCGGACAGTATCTCGATTACCGGTATCTATCACCATTCGCAAACATCGTCGATAGCTTTAACAGAAAAATTCTTACAGGAGAATAAAGATGATATTACAATCGAAATCATCAAAGGAGCGATTTCAATTGATAGTCTTTTCGTTCCGAACGGATGTACGGAGGAGTTCCGTCAGCTTCTTGAAAAAACCGATGCATTGATTTTTTTTGGGGGAGCCGATATTGTTCCATTCATTTACGGCGAAGAGACCTTGCTCACTACTGAGCTTGTTTCGGCAGGTAAGAACTGGGAGATCTCATTTCTGTACCATCTTATCGGAGGCTTTCAGAATAAATCCCATGTGCCGCTTCTTGAAAAAAGAACTGATTATCCTATTCTCGGCATCTGCCTGGGGATGCAAGAGATGAACGTGGCAAGCGGCGGAACACTCTACCAGGATATTCCATCTCAGCTTTATGGGAAAACGACCTATGAGAGCATCCTGAGAGAGAACCCGGACAATATCCACAAGAACTACTGGAACAGCATCAGTAATGAGCATAATTTCTCCTTCATCCATCTCCACCCTATCCGCGTGATGAAAGGCAGTCTCCTTGATTTCGAATCATTTTCGGGAAATCCTGAGGTGGTAAGCGTACATCATCAGTCAGCAAAGAAGATCGGGAAAGATTTCCGGGTTGCTGCCACCTCCATAGATGGTATGGTGGTGGAGGCACTACAGCACACACGCTATAAAAATGTCTATGGCGTTCAGTTTCATCCCGATTTCTCCATTCTCTACGAAGCGGATCAGGAATTTGACATCTCACCATCTGATAAACGCAAGCTTAGCGAGGAGACACTTAGTTTTTACAAACTACTATGGGAAGACTTTAGCAGGAGACTGGTTAAGTAACAGTTATAACAATCCATTCAGCATCCCGCCGTCAATCTGTATGGTGGTACCGTTCACAGAGCGTGCCTGATCAGTACAGAGGTAGCAGACAAGATCGCCCAGCTCCTGAGGATTCATATAACGCTTGTGCGGAAAAGCGAGAATCGCTTTTTGTTCGTATTCTTCCATCGTAATGCCTTCCTCTTCAGCACGCACTTGCATCAATTGTGTCACACGGTCGGTCTTGAAATAACCGGGACATACATTGTTGATGGTGATCCCTTTTGATATAAGCTCTTTACTGATGCTCTTGGCGTAACTCACCACCGCTGCCCTGAAAATATTGGAGAGCACCATATTGGGTGCGGGCTCTTTCACGGTGACAGAGGTGATGTTGATGATCCGTCCCCATCCGCTCTTCTCCATGAAGGGTAGACAGAGGCGGATCATCCTGATATTGTATTTCAACACCGACTCGTAAGCTTCATCCAGCTCCCTCTCAGTAATATCGCGGAAGGTACCGGGCTTAGGACCTCCTGAGTTGTTCACCAGAATATCGATTCGGCCGAAGCGGTCAATGGTCTCACGCACAATACGGGCGTTATCATCACCATTGGCCATATCCACTACCAGCGCAAGTGTTTGCACACCCAGCGATTCGATCTCCTGCTGCGTTTCCTGTAGCGCATCCTCGTTTCTGGCGCATAAGACAACGTTCACCCCTTCGAGTGCAAGTGCTACGGCACAGGCTCTGCCTAATCCCTTGCTGCTTCCGCCGATGATAGCGGTCTTTCCCTGTAAATTGAAGTTCATACTGTTCACGTTTGATTTCATCTATAACAAGTAAAAAAGAGAGGTTGTTTTTCGTTTGATGATATTTATGCGAATCATACGTTAAAAAGAGCGTTTTTTCGTATCTTTGCATCCTATTTCTGAAGATTTATGTCAAAAGAATTTAAACGTACACTGATCACATCGGCCTTGCCCTATGCCAACGGCCCCGTACATATTGGACACCTGGCGGGGGTATATGTACCTGCCGATATTTACGCACGCTATCTGCGGCTGAAAGGTGAAGAAGTTCTCTTTATCGGCGGCTCTGATGAACATGGTATTCCTATCACCATCAAAGCCCGCAAGGAAGGTGTTACACCGCAAGATATCGTGGACAGATACCATGGAATGATCAAGAGATCGTTCGAAGAGTTTGGTATCACCTTCGATATCTATTCGCGTACCACGTCGGATATACACAGGGAGACGGCATCCGGTTTCTTCCGTACGCTATACGATAAGGGTGAGTTCACCGAACAGGATAGTGAACAATATTACGATGAGGAGGCGGGACAATACCTTGCCGACCGCTACATCACCGGAGGTTGTCCTCACTGCGGGAACGAGAAGGCGTACGGTGATCAGTGCGAACAGTGCGGCACCTCGCTCAGTCCCACCGATCTGATCAACCCGAAATCGGCACTTAGCGGCGCTATACCGGTAATGCGGAAAACAAAACACTGGTACCTTCCTCTCGACAAGCATGAAGCATGGCTCCGTCAGTGGATCCTGGAAGAGCACAAAGAGTGGAAAACCAACGTCTACGGTCAGTGCAAGTCGTGGCTCGACCAGGGTCTGCAGCCACGTGCGGTGAGTCGTGACCTCGACTGGGGTGTGCCTGTTCCGGTGGAAGGGGCTGAGGGTAAAGTGCTTTACGTCTGGTTTGATGCTCCCATAGGATACATATCAAACACCAAAGAGCTTCTTCCCAACGATTGGGAGAAGTGGTGGAAAGATGAAGAGACCAAACTGGTACATTTTATCGGCAAGGACAACATCGTGTTCCACTGCATTGTCTTTCCGGCGATGCTCAAGGCGGAAGGATCATTTATCCTGCCTGAGAACGTACCCTCCAACGAATTTCTGAATCTGGAAGGGGATAAGATCTCCACATCCCGCAACTGGGCGGTGTGGCTGCATGAGTACCTGGATGAGTTCCCCGGAAAACAGGATGTGCTGCGTTACGTGCTCACCGCCAACGCTCCCGAGACCAAAGACAATGACTTCACCTGGAAAGATTTCCAGGCACGCAATAACAATGAGCTGGTAGCTGTTTTCGGTAACTTCGTGAACCGTGCGCTGGTACTCACTCAGAAGTATTTCGACAACAAGGTGCCCGCCGTAGGGGAGCTGACAGACTACGATCGCGAAACCATCGCCGAGGCACAAAAGGTGAAAGGGGCAGTGGAACAGCTGCTGGAGACATACCATTTTCGTGAAGCGCAGAAAGAGGCGATGAACCTCGCACGAATCGGCAACAAGTATCTGGCCGATGCGGAGCCCTGGAAGACGGCTAAGACAGATATGGGGCGTACTGCCACTATCCTCAACATCGCACTGCAGATCACGGCCAATCTCTCCATCGTTTTTGAACCCTTCCTGCCCTTTTCTACGGTGAAGCTGCGAACATTCCTGCATATAGAGGCTCTGCTGTGGGAGCAGCTGGGAGCCTTTGATCTGCTTCCTGAGGGACACACGCTGGGTAAAGCTGAGCTTCTTTTTGAAAAAATTGAGGATGAGGTGATTGAGCAACAGGTACTAAAGTTGCTCGACGCAAAGAAGTCGAATGAGGCAAGTGAATACCGTGCAATGCCGGTGAAAGAAAATATTCAGTTCGACACCTTTGAGAAACTGGACATTCGTGTAGGCAGAGTATTGGAATGTGAGAAGGTGCCTAAGGCCTACAAGCTGCTCAGATTTCTGCTCGACGACGGTTTGCAGAAACGCACCATCCTCTCGGGAATTGCGGCTTACTATCCCAATCCGGAAGAGCTGGTCGGCAAACAGGTCTGCTTTATAGCCAACCTTGAACCGCGGAAGTTAAGAGGCATATTTTCGGAAGGGATGATTCTTTCCGCAGAGAATGCCGATGGTTCGCTGGCGTTGGTTCAACCAACAAAAGAGGTGTTGCCCGGGAGTAAGGTGGTGTGATTTTGTTAATTTTAACATAGTCGTTGTAACTATTTTCCCGTTCCAGCATCTTAATAGAATATGCATATCGTTTTTTATTCAATCGTATATCACAAACAGGTGTTGCAGGCTGCTACAGCAGACGAGCATACAAAAGGGGATACAAAAAAATTATAACATGAAGAAACGAGCTGTTCTTTTCGTCGTTTTATTGATGAGTCTTTCTGTTTTTTCGCAGAAAACACATCGTGTGATGGGTTGGAAGATCTCGAGAGATATTCCACAAAATGAGATAAAGTTGAACCTGGGAACAAGTATCTTCGGATCATTTCCCGAGATCTCCTACGAGCGGATTTTAAACACCGATATCAGTGTGGGAGCATCAGCAGGTATAGCGCTTGAACCTGACAACTATCCGGTACAGTTTGCGTTGATGCCCTACTTCCGATGGTTTTTCGGCGGCAGTGCGGAGAATCTGCAGAAGTATGGAGCAGGCTTCTTTATTGAAACCAATGGAGGTTTGTTTTCGCTGGACACAGAAGAATTGGATTATACAAATGGAGCATATGTTTCGCGCACAGAAAACAGTCTGGGTGCGGGACTGGGACTAGCCCTCGGATGGAAGTACCTGACCCGAAACAACTGGGTAGGTGAATTCTATTTCGGTGCCGGTCGTGATTTTGTAAATGACGGTGCTTATCCCCGTATGGGAATTACCATTGGGAAAAGGTTCTAAGAATCTACCATCACATATCTGACAATGAGAGGAAGCATTTTTCTCTCATTTTTTTTTGCAGATATCACCACAAAGTGAGTAGACCGGTATAGCTTTTTCCGATAATATAATGTAAATTTGTGCGTTCAACAGTTAATAACAAAGGATAAACGATGAAAATATCTGCCGATTTAAAAAAGCTCCTCCCCGATCTGATCGTGATTGTGGTGTTCATTCTTATTTCTTTCATCTACTTTGCACCGGCA
>JAENWZ010000013.1 GCA_016649795.1 Proteiniphilum sp.
CTTCATCTCGGGCTGGAATTTTTCGGCTGCCTTATTCAACTGATTCACCACCTCCTCTGTGACCATCCCGGAAGAGAGCTGTCTCATCTCATTGAACTCCAGCGTATGCAACGACTGACCGGCCAGGGATACATAAACCCTCCCTATTTTGCGGCTGATGCTGTTCTCGAGCATTATCACCAGTTTTTGCACATTCGCACCGGCTTGCTCAATATTATAGACCATTCCTCTGCGGATAGAATTACCGGAGTCAATGGTACCGTTGGCCATAATGGAGATGACACCATTCTCGTTCTTACGCCCGACAACTCCTTTAATTTTGGAGGTTCCCAGATCAATTACAGCTACAAATCCTGTTTGCGTCATATTATTCGGTTGATGAACTTTTGGTTATATTGTTGTTTTACAAACATCCTGCAACGTTTTTTGTTTGCACGTTAACATCATTTCATGGATGAGCTGTCAGACTCCGGCTACTTTCTTGTGCAAACCACCTGGTTTTCATATTTCAGGTTAATCTCGGAGTAGCGGTTCCATCCTACAACGTTTAGTCCCTCATCTACGAAACGGATAAATTTGGACAACTTGGCCGGATAATCGTCCAGACTACCCATGATGATCCTGAAGTCTCCCACACGGGGAATCAACTCCACATCCCTGTTGTTTTGCACCACGATCTGTTCTACCCAGGCATCCCAGTCGGGATTGCGGTGAAGGAACATGGCAAAATCATAGAGCTCGTTTTGCGCAAGCTCTTCATCAATCTCACCCGTAGCAATGGGAACGTAGACAGCGAAGCTCGAAGAGACGGGCATGATCTGGCGATCTTCATCAACATAGAAGTTGCCCTTCAGGTTTGATACAATCCTTAACACCGGATCACGCTGATGAATGGTTGCAACAATCGCACCACCCGGTGTTAAGTATACTTCTGCCGACTCAACCAGTTTATTGGTGAGAATAGTGTCGCGAATAGCCAGCGTGTTGATCTCTCCAAATGTTTTTCCTACGGGATATAAATCATATCTCTTCACCACGTTCACAATATCCTGAGATAGCACAAACTGCGTTTTGACACTGTCCTTGATGACCACCTCAAAGCTCTCGCACAACTGATTGCGGGATGAATCCCTGAAATAGTTCGCTGAAAAAATCAGGTATCCTATTACCAGCACAGCCACCAATATTACAAGGAATTTCTTCAATCTTTCATCTGTTTTGTTTCCCGGTTGCAAAGATACATCAAGATGTTCAATGGCAGGGAAAATTTATAAACATTAAACATTCAACAGATACTTCTCTCTCAGCAGCTTCTCTATATCCGGCAGCATTCGATCTATATCACCCGCCCCGAACGTCACAAGCAACTCTATCGGCTTACTGCGAAGCAACGCCGGCAGTTCTGTTTTTGTACATAATATCTTCTGCGGCGTGGTGATCCTGTCGTAAATGATCTGTGATGTGACACCTTCGATCGGCTCTTCACGTGCCGGATAGATATCAAGCAGGATCACATCGTCCAGCTGCGACAGACTTTCTCCGAACTGATCAGCAAAATCGCGTGTACGTGAATAGAGATGCGGCTGAAAAATGGCTGTCACCTTTTTGTCCGGATAGAGTGCTTTGATTGACTGGATGGCTGCTGTTAGCTCCTGTGGATGATGTGCATAATCATCGATAAAAACGATGTTCTGCGATTTGATATGAAAATCGAACCGACGCTTTGCTCCGCTGAATGTACGCATGGCATTACGGATATCCTCCGGTGTGACGCCGCATAACTCAGCAGCAGCGATGGCAGCCACACTGTTCTCTATGTTCACCTTCATAGGAACACCCAAGAAAATATCTTCAATCTTCCCCTTGGGAGAAACATAATCGAAGAGAATCTCCCCATTTCCGATTCTAATATTCTCGGCATGGTAATCCCCCTCCGATTCCGAATAGCTACGGATCGTTACCGTCTCATCGGTGCACGGTGTCACAGCAGCACCCTTTTTAATAATAAGATGACCATGCTGACGGATCAGGGAGGTGAACATCTCAAAACTCTCTCTGTATGCCTCGGGTGTGCCATAAATATCGAGATGATCGGGATCGGCTGAGGTGATGATGGCAATCCAGGGTTTCAACCAGTGGAAGGAACGGTCATACTCATCTGCCTCGACAACGGTAATATTGCTCTTATCAGATAGCAGCAGGTTGCTGTCGTAGTTCTTCAATATACCTCCCAGAAATGCATTGCAATCGACCTGCGACTGACGCAGCAGATGTGCCGTTATACCCGAGACGGTAGTCTTTCCGTGTGTACCCGCCACACAGATGGCATCACTTGTTTTGGTGATCTCTCCCAGCAGTTGTGAGCGTTTCATCAATGTATATCCGTTCTCCCTGAAGAAGATCAGTTCACCATGCGTTGAGGGAACTGCAGGCGTGTAGACTACGAGCGTCTTTTCCCTGTTAATGAATTCGCCTGGAATCTCCTGTAAATCATCACTGTAATGAACGAAAGCACCCTCCTTCCGAAGTGATTCGGTGAGCGCTGACGCTGTACGGTCATACCCCCCCACTCTCTTTCCTTTTGCGAGAAAAAAGCGGGCAAGGTTGCTCATGCCAATCCCTCCAATACCTACAAAATATATATTCCCGTAATTCATCTTCTTTTTCCTCTCCCTACAGATTAGTCATTTTCTTTTACAACGCTTCATCTAAACGATTAATCCCGTACTATCTTTTCAATTTCATCCACGATCCGTTTAGCCGAATCGTGCTGCACCAGTTTCGTGATATGCTTCCTCAGGCTCTTCAACCGGTCATCGTCCCTCACGAGCGAGAGTGCCACATCGAAAAGAAGACCGGGTGCCAGCGCATCCGAGACCATTACTGCAGCGTCCTTGTTAACCAATGCCTGTGCGTTCTTTGTCTGATGATCCTCGGCTACATTGGGCGATGGCACCAGCACCACCGCCTTTTCGAGCAGGCAAAACTCAGAAATGGATCCGGCGCCGGCACGTGATATCACCAGATCGGCCACCGAATAGGCATAATCCATACGTGACACGAAATCCAGCAGATGCACGTTGTCCGGTATCTTACCTTCCGCCTGTAACTTTTGCATCTCCTTAAAGTAGTACTTCCCGCATTGCCAGATCACCTGCACATCCTCTTCAGCAGCCAGCTTAGGGAAGGCAGCAACAATGCTGTCGTTGAGTGTGCGGGCGCCTAAGCTCCCACCGACCATAAGAATCGTTCTTTTTTTTGGATCGAGTTGAAAAAAATCATATCCTTTCCCTCGGTTCTCTTCAGAGATCACCAGATCCTGACGACAAGGGTTCCCTGTTAGCACGATCTTCTCTTTCGGAAAAAAATTGGCCATCCCTTCATATGCCACACAGATAGTTGTAGCTTTTTGTGCCAGCATCTTATTGGTCACTCCCGCGTAGGAGTTCTGTTCCTGTATGAGTGTCGGCACCCCTTTTGCTGAGGCGGCCTTTAGCATCGGCCCGCTGGCATATCCACCTACTCCCACAGCTATGTCCGGTTTAAAATCATCTATAATCTTACGGGCAAGCTTCATACTTTTAAGCAGTTTCATCGCTACCGGGACATTCTTCAGCATGTTCTTCCTGTCGAATCCAGCTACAGGTAATCCTATTATCTTATACCCTGCTGCGGGAACACGTTCCATCTCCATGCGATCTTCCGCACCAACGAATAGAATTTCTGCATCGGGCCACCGCTCTCTGATGCCGTTGGCAATGGATATGGCCGGGAATATGTGTCCGCCGGTACCGCCGCCACTGACGATCACTCTCAGCGATGGCGTGTTGCTTGCCGCATGTTGCGAGTTAGCATTGTTTATGGTGCTCATAATATATTTCTTTTGTAACACATATAAAAGAGAGGAGTGAACGCTTACATTTGAATAATCTCAAACTCCACTTTATCTTTCAGTTGATTGACCGGCTCCTCTATACCGGAAGAAGCGTCGTTATTTTCGGAATCCCCCTCATCGCTCCAATCGATATCATTTTTCTCAATATGCTCTTCCTCTTTTTTCTTCTTTCCGATGCCAAAACGGTCGGCACTTAAGATAAGGCCGAAATAGGCACAGGTGATCAGCGTAGAGGTACCACCGCGGCTAATAAGAGGTAAGGGCTGACCGGTCACGGGAATAAGGTTCACTGCTACCGCCATATTGATAAACGCCTGCACGGAGAGCATCAGTGCTGATCCCAGGACAAGGTATTTGGGAAACATCTTCTCCGTTTTTCGGGCAATCATCCCGGCACGTATCAGGATAATCACATAGAGAAGCAGGACAAACAACCCACCCAGTATCCCCATCTCCTCAATAATGATAGCATAGATAAAATCGGAATAAGCCTGTGGCAGAAAATCGCGCTCGGAACTGTTGCCGGGGAAGACACCCAGCACCCCCCCGTTGGCGATTGCGATCTTGGCATGTGCCACCTGGTAATTGTCATCGGTAATGGCATAGTACTCCTCTTCCGAAAGCTCTTTGGCTGAATCGAAATGGGTGATACGGTTCTGCCATGTTCCCAGACGACTTAAAGGAGCGGCATCAGTCCAGCTCTCTGGAATCACATTCAGCAGCAACACAAACAGAAGCACTGCTGCAATACCTAACCCCGCCACCTTCAACAAACGTGTCAGCTTCACATTACCGATAAACATCAGCAGATAGCATACACCGAAAAGCAGTACCGCCGTAGAGAGGTTGTCCATTGCGATAATGCCGCTCACCGCCACCATCAGACCTATCATCCACTTGAAGAGCAGTCCGTCGTTCTGTCCGTTCTGCTTACTCAGGAGAAAGGCGATAGTGCCCATCAGCGATATTTTTGCCAGCTCGGAGGGTTGAATGGTGAATCCCATAAATGAGATCCATCGTTCGGCGCCATTGACGCTTGTCCCGATAAAGGGTGTCAGTATCAGTAATACAATGGCTCCCATCAACACAAAGATCAATAGGGAGAAATAGCGGTAGGGTATGTTATGGATAAGTAAAATCACCCCCACACCGCCGATTAAAAACATAGCGTGCCGAAGAATAGGCCCCCAGATATTCTGATGCCGATAGACGATGGTACTGGTAGCACTGAAAATCTCCACCAGTGAGATCACACAAAGAATGATAAAGACCGACCAGACCACCTTGTCTCCCTTAAAGATTTTACGTCCAAAATCCCCTAACGTGAAAGCCGGCTCCACAACATCCTCTTCAGCAGTGAGAATAGGGTCATTCATATTATTGGTTTGTTCTGACATATCTTTTACCGATTTATCGATTTACTGATTACATCTTCAAATCACATTAGCACATTATCACATTAGCACATCATCACAGTTTCCTTACACACTCCCTGAACTGATCGCCGCGATCTTCATAATTTTTAAACAGATCGAAGCTGGCACAACAGGGTGAAAGCAGTACCGTATCTCCTCTCTCAGCCAGCTCATATGCTGCTTCAACAGCCTCATTCATTGAGCCGGCATCACTTATCACCTCTACTTTCCCGTCGAAGAAAGCATGTAATCTGCTGTTGTCTTTCCCGAGGAAGATCAATGCCCGCGCTTTAGAGAGCACCAGCTCTTCAATCTCGCTGTAATCATTTCCCTTGTCAGTGCCCCCGAGAATGAGCACCGTTTTGGTGCGCATGCTCTGCAAGGCGTACCAGCAGGAGTTCACATTTGTTGCTTTGGAATCGTTGACATATTGCACACCGCGTACGGTGGCCACCTTCTCGAGCCGGTGCGGAACACCTTTGAAATCGGAGAGTGACGTGCGCAGTTGCTCGTCACTGATATCCATCAACTTTGCCACGATCCCCGACGCCAGAGAGTTATAAACGTTATGCATGCCTTCCAGGGCAAGTAATTCCAGTTCCATGTTAAATATATGTTCTTTCGAGTGTATAACTAATTTCCCATTCTCGGTATAAGCAGTCGTATGATCCCGTTTCTTCTCCCCAAACGGATAGCGTGTTGATGCCGGTTGTAATTTCTCCATCTCTTTGGTCACTACAGGATCATCAATCCAGTAGATGAACGCATCCTCCACTTTTTGATTGCGGATAATACGCATTTTAGCGTCGACATAGAGCTGCATATTTTGATCGTAGCGGTCCAGATGATCAGGAGTGATGTTCAGCAGCACAGCAATATCGGCTTTAAAATCATAGACACCCTCCAGTTGAAAGCTGCTTAGCTCCAGCACATAATAATCGAAATGCTCCTCTGCCACCTGTCGTGCGAAACTCCTCCCGATGTTTCCGCCCAGTCCCACATTCAACCCTGCCGATTTCAGTATATGATAAATCAGACTGGCAGTGGTTGTTTTGCCGTTGCTTCCGGTGATACAGATCATCTTCGCATCGGTATACCTGCCTGCAAATTCAATCTCGGAGATCACATGAACTCCTTTGTTAAGCACTTCCAGCATCACCGGAACAGTGTCGGGGATTCCGGGACTTTTCACAATCTCATCTGCCTCCAGCACTCTCACTTCTGTATGTCCGCCCTCTTCGAAATCAATATTGTATCTTCTCAGGCTCTCCCGATGCTCCTCTTTCAACAACCCGTTGTCTGACAGAAACACCCGGAAACCTTTCTTTTGTGCAAGTATCGCCGATCCAACGCCGCTTTCACCACCTCCAAGAACAACTATCAATTTCCTACTCATACTCATATATAGCGTCACTTTATATTGTCACTATTCTGTTATCTCATCTTGAGCGTTGCCAGCGCTAACACGACCAAAATCATACCCACCAGCCAGAAACGACTTACGATCTTCGGTTCTGCCATGGGAGCAAAAGGCTTTTGAATAAGCGCGCCAATGCTTCCGTCACCCGGTTTCTGATAGTGATGATGCAGGGGTGTCATCTTGAAAATACGCTTGCCGACACCATATTTCTTCTTTGTATATTTAAAATAGGTGACCTGTGCAATCACCGACAGCGCCTCCACGAAGAAGACACCACAAAGGATAGGCAGTAACAGCTCCTTGTGTATCAGCACAGCAAACACCCCGATGATACCACCAAGCGTCAGACTGCCTGTATCGCCCATAAATACCTGAGCAGGATAGGCATTGTACCAGAGGAACCCTACACAGGCTCCTACAAAGGCGGAGGCAAACACCATCAGCTCATCACTCCCGGGGATATACATGATATTGAGGTAAGAGGCAAAGTCGACACGTCCTGACACATAAGCCAGTATACCCATCGCCACCCCAATGATAGCAGAGGTACCTGAGGTCAGTCCATCCAGTCCGTCAGTCAGGTTTGCGCTGTTCGAGACCGCCGTCACAATCAGTATCACCACCAGGATGAAAACAATCCATACCGCTTCATCGGCAAAGTCACCCATCCAGCTTACCAGCCATCTGTAATCGAAGTTATTATTTTTCAAAAAAGGAATGGTGGTACTTGTGGTCTTGACATCTTCGGTCAGGTAGGTAACTTCTTCAATCACGTTGTTCACCCGCACCTCCATATTTTCACGCACTACAATATCGGGGCTGAAATAGATTGTCAGGCCAACAATAAGTCCCAGTCCCACCTGAGCTACAATTTTGAATTTCCCTTTTAGTCCCTCTTTATCCTTTTTGAATACTTTGATATAATCATCGGCGAAGCCAAGCATACCCAGCCAGACAGTGCTGACCAGCATGAGGATGATATAAATATTTTCCAGCTTCCCAAAAAGCAATGTAGAGATCAATATGGAAAGAATAATAATGACACCTCCCATGGTGGGTGTGCCGCGCTTGCTATACTGTCCTTCCAGATCAAGATTACGGATAGTCTCTCCTATCTGTCTCTGTTGCAGCTTGTCTATTATTTTCTTACCTGCAAAAATGCCAATCAGCAGCGAGAAGATCACCGCCATGGCTGAGCGGAACATCACATAGTGAAACATGCCTGCCCCTGGAAAATTGAGTTTGTCTAAATATTCAAAAAGATAATATAACATTGGGTTTTAAATTTCTGTTTTCTCTCTACATATTGTGTTGAGAGGAGAATATTTTTTCAACCTCTTCCTTGTCATCGAAATGATGCTTCACCCCTTTTATCTCCTGATAATTCTCATGTCCTTTACCTGCGATAAGGATCACATCACCCGGTTGAGCGAGTGCACAAGCTGTTTTAATCGCTTCACGACGGTCGATGATGGTGAGGGCCGCACTTTTTTGATCCTCCGTAAGTCCGTCTATCATATCCTGAAGAATATCTTCCGGCTCTTCAAACCGGGGATTATCGGAAGTGAGTACTACCTTATCACTGAGCACAACTGCTTCGCGTGCCATGATAGGCCGTTTGGTACTGTCGCGGTTTCCGCCGCACCCCACCACGGTAATGAGACGCCCTCTTTTGCCGAGCACTTCGTGGATAGCATTCAACACGTTGGTAAGCGCATCGGGTGTGTGCGCGTAGTCCACGACAGCCGTATAATCCTTCGGTGAGCGTATGGTCTGAAAACGTCCTGCCACTGGCTTCAGCAATGAAAGCTGACGGAGCACTTCATTCTCCCCGATCCCCAGCAGCATTGCCGTCCCATAAACGGCTAACAGGTTATACACATTAAATACACCTACAAACTGAACAACAAGCTCCTTGCCGTTTATTTCGATATTGGTCCCGTCGAAATGTTTCTCAAAAATGCGGGCTTTAAAATCGGCCATACCCTGAACAGAGTAGCTATGTTTTCTCGCCCTCGTGTTTTGTAGCATCACCAAACCGTTCTTATCATCAATATTGGTCAGTGCGAACGCATCATCCGGAAGATGGTCGAAAAAGATTTTTTTCACATTCCGGTAATCCAGCATATTCTTGTGGTAGTCGAGATGATCCTGTGTGAGGTTGGTGAAAATGCCTCCCACAAAATGGAGCCCGTACACACGTTGCTGATAGATAGCGTGAGAACTGACCTCCATAAAGGCATATTCGCAACCGGCATCCACCATCTTACGCAGATATGAGTTCACTGTGATGGGATCGGGCGTGGTATGTGTGGTGGGATAATGATCGTCGTTCACATAATTTGCCACGGTAGATAATAATCCGGCGGGATACCCCAGATTGCGGAACATCCTATATAACAATGTGGCGATGGTCGTCTTACCGTTTGTACCGGTAACACCCACCAGCTTCAGCTGTTGAGAGGGATTCCCGTACCATTCCGATGCTATCAGGGCCAGTGCCACAGCGCTGTCTTCCACTTGCAGATAGGTGACACGTGAAAAGTATTCCTCAATCATCGGTTTATCATAAACGACCACCGCAGCGCCCTTTTCTATTGCTTTTCCAATGTAGGCATGCCCGTCTGTGCAGATCCCTTCAACCGCTATAAAAAGCGATCCCAGCTGAACAGTACGCGAATCGGAGGTAACCGAAGTCACCTCTGCCTCCTCGTTACCACGTACGGCAATGAGATTACATTTTTCTATTAATTTTGTCAGCTTCATACCTGTTATCGTAAAGTGATGCTTATTGTTGTTCCCTTCACCAGTCTCTGACCGGGAGAGAAGGATTGCGATACCACCTTCCCTGAACCAGCCAGGTTGACCCTAAGACCCGATTTTTCAAGCAGATAGAGTGCATCACGGGCACCCATGCCTCGCACATCAGGGATCAACGATCCGGTAACTGCAAGGGCTTGCGGGTGGTAAGTGACACTATCTTGCTGCATCTTCACCCAATCGGCCGCTTCATCCAGATCCGAGGCTGGAAAATTCAGTGAAGCCAGCAATGTCTGGTTATGTTTCCAGTTGCCGTTCTTCAGAGGAGGATTTTTCTGCAGCGTGGAATCGATCCTGTAATCATCTACTGTAAGTTGTACCTTCCTCACATAGGTCTGTTCAGCGATATTCTTGAACACCATACCCGCCATCCCTCCACCCGAAGGAACACCTTTCGGTTTTCTGAGTCCCACGAAAATGGTGTACATCGGTTCTTCGGCAGGGAAATAGCCGCAGAAAGAGACATAATAACCGCCATAACCCCCACCCGATGCTATCTGTGCCGTACCTGTTTTACCGGCAATAGTAAAATAGTCTGATGCCACCACCTTGGCGGTCCCCTCTTCCACCACACCCACCAGCATCTCCTGTATCTGTTGCAGTGTAGTCTCCTTGCACATGTTCGGGTTTACGATCTCCGCTTCGGCACTCTTCACCACTTTACCGTCTTCAACGAACTGCCTGGCAATAAATGGCTTGATCATCTTCCCGCCATTGGCTATACCATTGTAGAACATCAGCATATAGATAGGCGGTATTTTCAATTCATAACCGAAAGACATCCAAGGAAGTGTTGTCTTCGACCAGTAGTTCGTCTTATCATCGGGAAAACGTATGGAGGATGTCCCTTCGATGCCCTTAAGCGGCACATCCCACTGAAGCTGCTTTCTCAGTCCTATTCTGTCAATCCCCTCAACAAATTTGGTTGGATTGTCTTCATATCCCTTCAAAACGATTTTACTCATTACAATGTTGGACGAGATGGACATCCCCTCTGCCACCGTAAGATAACCACGATTCTGACCACGCCGCCAGTAATGGTCTCTCACCCATCTTTTGTTGTATTGAAAAAGACCGCTGCCTACATGAAACGAATCGGTTGGAGTAACCACTCCATCATCGAGAGCGACCATGGTAGTGACTGTTTTAAAAGTTGATCCCGGCTCATTCATATAGGAGAATGCGTTGGGATTACCTTCGGCATACTCCCCGTTACTCATACGGTCTAAGTTCACAATACCCTTAATCTCTCCGCTTTTCACCTCCATGATAATTGCCGTGCCTGACTCTGCTTCTGTCTCAGTCAGCTTATCCCGGAGCGAACGTTCTGCAATATCCTGAATACCGGCATCGATGGTGGTAATGATATCCCACCCCTCTTCGGCCGGTTTTTCCACCACATCCATCCATTTACCCTGTATCTTCTGACGAAATTTCACTCCCGGCACTCCCCGGAGCAGTGAGTCGTATTTCAGTTCAAGCCCGCTGGCTCCTCCTTTATCAAGGTCTTTGTATACATTCCCAACGGTACGTGTTGCGAGGTTACCGAAAGGTTTTTTGCGTGCATTACGCTCTTCTGCAATCAGTCCGCTGCGGTTGGATCGCTGGTCCCAGAACGGATATGTCCGAATCTCTTTCAGATCGACGTAGGAGATATCACCACCTATTATCTTCACATATCTGGAACGTATGGGCACTCTCTTTTCAACTCCTTTCGCCTTGTTTTCCTCTATCTGCCGCTCCTCTTTTTCACGCATCTTCCAGCCACTCATAATCACGTTCTTGTATTGAGCAGCTGTTCTGTCGGGGAATTTTCTCGATAGCTCCATGGAGAGGTCTCCCACATATTTCGTCAGTGTATCTTTCTGCATCCCATCCGCCCAGAAGTCCATATAAATACTATAGAGAGGCTCCGTGGTTGCAAGCAGTTTTCCGTCGTAAGTGTAAATATTACCCCGTTTGGGCAAGATCACACGATCTCTGATCACCGTCTCCTTTTCACCTACTTCACGCCACTTTTTTCCTTCAGATGTGAACACTACCTTACCGGCCGAAAAAATGATCATCACAGCAAACAGCATTAAGAGGAAGACGATAAGCCCATATCTCCCTAAAATACCTTTTTTGTCTTTCCTGTTATGCTCTTTCATTGTCTTTTAAATCCGATAAGACTATTTATCAATATAATAAACCGGTTCATTCGTCACCTCCAGCTCCAGCCCGGCCTCCGCCACGCGGCGCTCAACCTCTCCCTGTCTGCTGGCTTCGGTAAGCCTTGAAGAGATAGTCAGTGACTCATATCTCGCATCTTTCAGCACCCTCTCAAGGCGCTCAATCTCCGACATTCTTTGCAGCACCGTATAGCGGTGACTGATGAACAAAAACATAATAAGCACGACAACAAGAATAAATCTCATGTTCCGGAGGAAGAAATTCTCGGTGAGAACACTTCCTCCAAAAACATGGACAAACGATTTGCGTATGTTATCGAACTTAAGTTTCATTTGATTATCAGTTGTCAGTTGTCAGCGATCAGTTATCAGCTTTCAGCAGTCAGCAGTCAGCAGTCAGCGATCAGCGATCAGCTTTTAATTTTTAATTTTTTCACCTCTTCTCCGCTATGCGCAGCTTGGCACTTCGTGAACGCGGATTTTGAAGCTGCTCCTCTTCTGTGGGGACAATCACTTTCCTGTTGATCAGTCCGAACGGGGTCTCTATGTTTCCATAAAAATCCTTGATCAGCGTCCCTTCAAAATTACCTGTCCTGAAGAAGTTCTTCACCAAACGGTCTTCCAACGAATGATAAGATATCACGCTCATCCGCCCTCCGGGTTTGAGCACCTGCAAAGCCTGAGTGAGCATCTCCGTCAACGCATCCATCTCGCCATTCACCTCAATACGAAGAGCCTGGAATGCCTGCGCCAATATTTTTTTCTCCCTGTCTCTGTAAGCGAACGGCTCCAGAATGGACAGCAGATCCTTTGTCTCCTCTATCTTTCTTGAAGCTCTGTATGCTACAACCGACGATGCAATCTTACGTGCATTTCTCAGTTCTCCGTATTTGAAAAAGATATCAGATAGTTTCTCTTCGGAATATTCATTGAGGATATCAGAGGCTCTTTTGTGCGCGTAGCGGTTCATGCGCATATCTAACTCACCCTCAAAACGGAACGAAAAACCACGTGCTGAATCATCAAAATGGTGTGATGAAACTCCCAGGTCGGCTAGAACGCCATCTACCTGCACTATATCGTGATAACGAAGGAAATTTTTCAGAAACCGGAAATTGGCTTGTACAAAGATGAACCGTTTGTCAGAAAACGCATTTTTTACCGCATCTTCATCCTGATCGAAAACGATCAGACGGCCCTCCTCCCCTAACCTCTTCAGTATCTCCCGGGAATGACCCCCGCCGCCAAAGGTGACATCAACATACACTCCGGAGGGAGAGATAGCCAGTCCGTCAATACTTTCACTAAGCAATGCCGGTGTGTGATATGCTGCCATCTGCCTGTTGTCTGAAATCATCTCAGAGATGTTATTCATTAATAAATACGCTTCTCCCGCTGTCTCGTCTATCGATAAAGGAAGAGGTTCACTTGAGTTAGTTGTTTTCAACGCTCCATTAACTGCTGTAATTTCGAAGAAAAATCATCGGGATCTACCAACGGTTTTTCCAGTTTTTCTTTTGCCCAAACCTCGATGGTTTCATCCACTCCAAGGAAACGGACATCTGCATCAATGGAAACCATCTGAAGGTATCGCTTCGGTATAAGCACCCTTCCGCTCGCGTCCATCTCAAGCCTTTCGGCATCAAGCACGAACTGACGGAAAATCTGCTGTTGTTCCCTATTCCACTTATTCAGCCTGCTTCGAAGTATTTCGATCTCTTTCTCCCATACACTTCCGGGATAGAGCACAAGACAATCCTGAAAAATATCTTTCCGAAGCACAAGGAATTCTTCGCCCTCACCCTGTAAGCGCTTGCGAAAAATGGCCGGCACAAAAATTCTACCTTTTGTATCAGCTTTGGCTTCCATATTTCCCAGAAACTGTATCATTTCTACATCAAATTCAGCTAAATAGAGATTTATATGCTGTAAAAGTACAAAATTATCCACTTTCCCCCACATTTCCACACTAAAATTTGCAAAAAAGTTATCAACAAGCATGCGAAAGATCTTATATTGCTGTTTTCCTGCTTTTTATAAGTTTCTCCTAGGTGGGGAGATTCTTCACTCTTTGACTAAAAAAAAGAAAATTAAACCGCATTACTTATTGAGTTGACATATTTTCGTACATTTGCATCAAAATAGATGTGGAGAAAGATGCAATGAACCAAAACAATGCATTTAGAATTAATATTGATAAGATACTAAAGGACAAAGTCTCAAAACATTATAATAAAATCCCGAGGTTTCTTATTAACTATCTCAAGCGGACTGTTCACCAGGAGGACATCAACGGCATTCTTGAACGGAATCATGATGTTGAAGGGGTGGAGTTTATGCAAGCACTGGTCGAGAATGAGTTCAACCTGCACCTTCAACTGGAGGGGGAGGAGAATATTCCCGAAACGGGGCAGTTTGTCTTTGCGTCCAATCACCCGCTGGGCGGACTGGATGGCATCTGTCTTTCCTCCGTGTTGGGAAGAAAGTATAACGGTAAGATTAAATATTTTGTCAACGACATCCTATATTATATTGACCCGTTAAAACCAATCTTCATCCCTATCAACAAATACGGAGCGCAGGCCAAAGAGTCGGCAAAAGCGATGAATGAGGCATACGCTTCCGACAACCAGATCATCACATTTCCCGCTGGCTTATGTTCCCGAAAACTGAATAGAGAGATAAAAGATCTGGAATGGATGAAGAGTTTTATTATCAAGTCGGTAGAATTCAGGAGAGACGTCATCCCAGTACATTTTGCAGGCAGGAACTCCAACTTCTTTTACAATTTTGCCAATATCCGTAAAGCGACCGGCTTCAAATTCAATATCGAACTGATCTATCTGCCGGATGAGATGTATAAAAACAGCAACCAAACCTTCACTATCACCTTTGGCAAACCCATACCCTGGCAAACGTTCGACAAAGCAAAAACAGCGACAGAGTGGGCTCAGTATGTGAAAGAAGTGGTCTACTCCCTGAAGTGACGTAAATCTTTAACGAAACAAAAAGTATGGAAAAGATTATTGACCCGGTAAATAAAGAACTGATAAAAAGTGAACTGACAGTTCAGAAAAGGGTAAGAATCACCAATAAAGCAAACAACGAAATTTATGTCTTCACTGCGCAGGACTCTCCCAATCTGATGCGTGAAGTAGGCCGGTTGCGCGAGATCGCATTCCGCCATTACGGAGGTGGCACAGGATTAGCAGCCGATATAGACAAATATGACATCATGGATGTCCCCTACCGCCAGCTGATTGTCTGGGATCCTGAAAATGAAGAGATTCTGGGAGGTTACCGGTTCATCTACGGTTCCGATGTGGAGTTTGATGAGAATGGTAAACCAATGCTTGCCACCGCTCATCTCTACAACTTTTCACAGCAGTTTATCACAGATTTTCTGCCGACAACGGTAGAATTGGGCAGATCGTTTGTCTCGCTTGAGTACCAATCCACACTGCTGGGAAGAAAAGGAATTTTCGCCCTCGACAACTTGTGGGACGGATTGGGTGCACTCACTGTCATCGATCCCGGTATTAATTATTTCTTCGGAAAAGTAACCATGTACGGCACCTACAACAAAGATGCCCGCAATATGATCCTTTACTTCCTCAACAAGCACTTCCCCGACGACAACAAGCTTGTAACACCTATTGAACCTCTTTTTACCGGTACAGATGCAGAGAAGATGAAGAGCCTGTTTCGCGGGAAGAACTTCAGGGAAGATTATAAAATACTCAACAAAGAGGTGAGAGCCCTGGGGTATAACATCCCGCCACTGATCAATGCTTACATGAGCCTTTCACCTACAATGCGCTTTTTCGGTACTGCCATCAATGATGAATTTGGAGAGGTGGAAGAGTCAGGCATTCTCATTAAAATTGACCAGATCCTGGAAGAAAAACGGGAACGTCACATTGAAACCTATTTGAAAAGCAAGCCCAGTAAACGATTTCTGATGAGACTCAGAAAGATTATCTCCGTCAAAACCTCAAAAAGAAAAGAAGCTGCAGAAAAGGTCAAAACAGGAAAAAAGATTAAAGTGAAACGCATTTCTGTCAAAAGTAATAAATAAGAAACTACAGGCATAACTCTTTCCTTTTTATTTGTCAATTATCCATCCCAAAACCTCTTCGGGTAACTAATTGACTGAACTTTCGCATGTCTCACGATTATCGCTAAATCTTTCGACTGTCGCTGTTTAGCTCTATACGCTTAATGAGAATACTTGCGACTATAGAGCATATCAAAGGCAGCGAAATGATGCAGCCTTTGATATTTGCAACTGATATTATTGACTGTTTTAAAACTTATATTATCTTTGCGTCGTTTACATATAGAACCAGCTTAGTGAAACGGGCTTGATCAAAATATCACCCGATTTAATAATTTTCGCAAAATAACATTCGATGACTGGATGGTAGTCAAATAACGTTCAATGCCAGAAGGGCAACCCATTGACTCCGTTGATACCTCGAACTCCACAAAATAGAAAGAAAATAATAAAATTTAAGTATGAAGTCAATAGCAATAATTTACGGATCAAGCACAGAAAATACGAAAGTTGCAGCAGAGAAGATTGCCGAACAGCTGGCCGACTACGCCCCCACCCTGGCGGATATCTACGATGGTGACGAAAAACCTTTTCTTACTCACGATGTTCTGATCCTCGGTGTATCCACCTGGGGCGTGCAGGATCTGCAGGACGACTGGAATGATTTCTACCCCAAGCTGGAGAAGCTCGATCTCTCCGGTAAGACGATCGCGCTGTTCGGATTGGGTGATGCCTCCATCTATCCCAGTTCTTTTGTGGATGCGATGGGTATCCTCTATGAGATCGTTTCACAAAAAGGAGCCACCATCATCGGAGAGGTCTCTCCCGAAGGCTACGATTTCGAATATTCCAGGGCAGTGGTGAACAACAAGTTCGTAGGTCTGCCACTGGATGACGATACTGAGCCGGAACTGACCGATGAGCGCATTGCGAACTGGCTGGAGACTTTAAAACCCTATTTATAACAGATCCTGTATTCCCAGGGATTCAATTCTAATTCCTTCACGGCTGAGACTTCTGCCGAATCGGTGCGGCAACCTTCCCTATCTCAAACCCGTGCTGATCTACTGTGGTGAGCGTAGGTTCGGTTACTTCAGTAATATAGCTGTTGGTGAAACCGCATAAACCTGTACAAGTTTACGAGTCCCCGCGCTGATAGCCGGATGATTTTTCATCGCGCGCGAAACGGTAGATGGCGACAGGTTAAGTACTCAAAACCATGTTGTTATGATAGAAAGAAAGAAATGTACCTTAAATATCCAATCGGAAATTGGGTCTCTGGAAGCAGTATTGTTGCATTACCCGGGAGCAGAGGTGGAGAACATGACTCCCCGCAATGCACAAAGAGCGCTCTACAGCGACATACTCAACCTCTCCATCGCCCGGAAGGAGTACGATCAGCTGCTCGGTGTACTGCAAAAGAGCTCAAACGTGTATGAAGTATCCGATCTTCTGTCAAAACTGCTGGAGAAGGAAGAGCTGAAAGAAAATCTTATCCGCAAGATTTGTGAGAAGGAGCAGGTACACGGTTATATCGATTACCTGATGGATCTGCCAGCAACCACGCTTGCAAAGATTCTGATCGAAGGTCTTCCCATTCAAATTAATACACTCACCGATTTCCTGCGCGAAGAGTATTATGCCCTGAAACCGCTCTACAATTTCTATTTCACACGTGATTCCTCTGCTATCATCGGCAACAACGCTCTGATCTGCAAAATGGCCAATGACGTTCGCATGCGCGAATCGATGATTATGGATGCCATATATAAAAGCGATCTCTTTTTCAATGGCAACGTGCTTAACACCTACGATCTGTCGCAAAACAGCCCGATGGTAAAGGTGGAAGGAGGTGATCTGTTGGTATTAAGAGACGACATTCTCCTCATAGGTAACGGAACGAGAACAAATACACAAGGTATCGACCTGCTGGTGCAGGAGTTCTGCAGAAGCAGCGCAGGGAAAAAACATGTGATTGTGCAGCAGCTTCCCGAGTCGCCCGAGTCGTTCATTCACCTCGATATGGTCTTCACACTGCTAGACACTGACAAAGCGATGGTTTACAGACCACTCATCATGGGCAGCTCACCCTATCAGACAGTACATATGCAGATTGAAAACGGGAAGGTGACCAGGATCTCCTCAGCAAGCGGGATCCTGAGCCTGCTGCGAAAACTGGGTCTCGACCTGGAGCCGGTTGTGTGTGGAGGAAAGGCTGACGACTGGGATCAGGAGCGTGAACAGTGGCACAGTGGGGCCAACTTCCTGGCTCTCGCACCGGGAAAGGTGCTCTCTTATGCACGCAATATTCACACGCTGGAAGAGCTCTACAAAAACGGCTTTGAGGTGGTGACCTCCAACGATGTCATCAATAACAGATATGACATCACATCAGCAAACAAGTGTGTGATCACGCTCGAGGGTTCAGAGTTACCACGCGGA